>CALAED010000399.1 GCA_937891035.1 uncultured Thermomonosporaceae bacterium
CGGGTACGTGGCGGATCACCGCATCGATTTCATCGAGGTCGCCCCCGCCTTCCTCAAGCAGCTTTTGGCGGCCGGGCTGCTGAATGATCAGCGGCACCGGCCCGAAATCTTCTTGGTCGCCGGCGAGGCGATCGGCGACCGGCTGTGGCAGGTTCTTGCCGAAACGCCGGGCGTCACGAGCTACAACTATTACGGTCCGACCGAGGCCACGGTTGACGCCACTGGTTGTGTGATCGCGGCGGGGGCGCGGCCGACGATCGGCCGGCCGCTGCCGAACACGCGGGCTTATGTGCTCGGCCCGGATCTGGGTTTGGTCCCTGATGGCCTGCCGGGTGAACTGTTTTTGGCCGGCCCGCAGTTGGCGCGCGGCTATTTGAATCGTCCCGGCTTGACTGCTCAGAGGTTTGTCGCGTGTCCGTTCGGTGCGCCGGGTGAGCGGATGTATGCGACGGGGGATCGGGTTCGCTGGACGGGCAGCGGCACTTTGGAATACCTCGGCCGGGCCGATGACCAGGTCAAGATCCGTGGCTTCCGGGTGGAACCCGGCGAGATCGAGGCCGCCCTGTTGCGTCACCCCGGTATCGACGAAGCGGCCGTGATAGCACGCGACGACAACGGCCACCACCGGCTGGTCGGCTACCTCGTCCCCGCCGCCGGCGCCTCCGCTCCGGCCACCGCGAAACTGCGCGACTGGCTCAAGCGCACCCTGCCGGACTACATGATCCCGGCCGCGTTCGTCGCGTTGGAGAGCCTGCCGCTGACCCGCAACGGCAAACTCGACCGACGCGCCCTGCCCGCACCGCAGTGGGACAACGCGGCCGGCGACTACATCGCGCCACGCACAGACCTAGAACAGGCCATCGCCGACACCTGGGCACAAGTGCTCGGGGTGACACGGGTCGGCATCCACGACAACTTCTTCGAACTCGGCGGCGACTCCATCCTCTCCATCCAGGCCGTCTCCCTGGCCCGCCAGGCCGGCCACCACACCACCGCCAAAGACCTCATCCTCCACCAAACAATCGCCGATCTCGTACCCCATATCACTCCCGCCACCAGCGTCCCGGTACGCGAGCCCATCGGCGGCCCCACCGCCCTCACCCCCATCCAGCACTGGTTCTTCCAGACGCATCGAGCAAACCCACACCACTACAACCAGTCGCTGCTCATCGAACTGTCAGACGATGTCGATGAGGCTGCCCTGCGGCGCGCCCTCGACGCACTGGTCGCGCATCATGACGCTCTGCGGAGCCGCTTCGAGCAGAGCGGCGGGAAATGGCATGGATCCATCGCACCCATCGCACCCGCGGCACTGCGAAGACATGACCTCACCGGGGCCGATCCTCGCCGGCAGGAGGCGGCCATGGAGAAGATCGCTAACGAGGTCCACGCGAGTTTCGACCTCGCAACCGGTCCGCTGTTCAAGGCCGTGCTGTTCGGCTCGAAGGGGCGGCCTCGGCTTTTCCTCGTCGCCCATCACCTCGTGATCGACGGCGTGTCTTGGCGGATCCTGCTCGATGATCTCGAGATCGCCTACCGGAACGTCGTAGATGGGGTGCCGGTGGATCTCGGATCCGCTACCACACCGTTCGCCGACTGGGCCGAGCGGCTGGTATCCCACGTCGCCGGGGGCAATCTGGACGACGAACTGGAACACTGGGCCGCGGTACTCGGTGCCTGCGAGCCGCTCCCCGTCGACCACGCACGCGCGGGCCAGGCGAGCCCGGCCGCGACGGTACAGGTGCGCCTCGGCGCGGGCGAAACCGACGCGCTGTTGCGCGCCGCGCCGACGGCATATCGCACCCGGGTCAACGACGTCCTGCTCGCCGCCCTGGCGTGGGCCCTGTGCCGATGGACCGGGACCAGCCCGGCCTGCATTGATCTCGAAGGTCACGGCAGGGAAGATCTCCTGGACGGAGCGGACCTGTCCAGGACCGTCGGCTGGTTCACCACCGTCTGTCCCATCGCGCTCGAGGTTCCCGAGCGGGGACAAACGCCGGCCTGGCGTCCGTTGATCAAATCGGTGCGCCGGCAACTCCGGGACGTTCCAGGGAACGGCATCGGCTTCGGCGCGCTCCGTTATCTGGGGTCCGCGGCCGCTCGCCGCCGGCTATCCGCTTTCCCGGGGCCCGAGGTCGAGTTCAACTACCTCGGCCAGTTCGACGCGTGGTCGCCGGATGCGGCAGGCGGCCTGCTGCGCCAGGCCGTCCACGGGTCGCTCGGCCAGGAACACGACCCGTCAAGCCGCGATTCGCACCTGATCCAGATCGTCGGCGCGGTTGTGGCCGGCCGCCTGGAATTCGCCTGGTCCTACCGGCCAGACGTGCACGAGAGATCCACCATCGAGCGCGTGGCCGAGGAATTCACCGATGCCCTGCGGCACATCGCCCGCGAATGCCAGGCCTCCTAATGCAGCCGCCATTATCGAGGAACCGCAACTACCAGCTGCTGTGGGGCAGCAGCATGCTTTCCGCATTCGGCTTCAACGGCGTGATGATCGCCTTTCCGCTGCTGATGCTGGCGACCACAGGTTCCGCTGCGACTTCGGGGATCGTGCTCGGGACCATCGCGGCGACGCAGCTCGCCGCCGGGTTGCCGGCCGGCGCTCTCGCGGATCGCTGGAACCGCAAGTACATCATGCTCGCCTGCGAGGCCACGCAGACCGTCGCGGCAGCCAGCCTCGTCGTCGCGTTCATGCGGCACACCGTGACCATCCCGCACGTGATCGTCGTCGCGGGCGTGATGGGGGCGTGCACGGCATTGTTCGGACCGTCAGAAGATGCATTACTGCCCAACCTGGTGCAAAAGCGCCAGGTGCCGACGGCAGTGGCGATGAATTCCGCCAGGACTTCTCTCGGACACCTTTCCGGCACCGCGGCGGGCGGATTCTTGTTCGCCTTTGGTAGAGCGGTGCCGTTCGTGGCGGACATGGTCAGCCACGCCATAGCCTGTGTCGCGCTGGCGTTCCTGCGCATTCCCGCCACGAGTGCCCGGCCCACGCGGGCCGGCAGCCTCCACCGTGAGATCTTCGATGGCCTGCGCTGGGTATGGCAGCACCGCCTTATCCGGGTCACCACGCTATGCGCGGCAGTACTGAACCTCTTCTTCAGCGCTTCATATCTCGTCATCATCGTGCTGGCGCAACGCAGGGGAATACCCTCCGGCGAAATCGGGGTGATGGCGGCGATGCTGGGCGCGGGCGGTGTGACGGGCTCACTCCTGGCGTCCTACCTGCACAGCAGGATCAGCCCGTTCCTGTCGATCGTCTCGGTGTTCTGGGTCCTCGCCGCGCTCATCCCGACGGCCATCTTCATCCACAGCGGCTACCTTATGGGCGCGCTGTTCTTCGGCATCGCGCTGCTGCCGCCGACCGCGAACACCACGATCCAGGCCCGCCAGCTCCTGATCACGCCAGACCATCTGCGCGGCAGGCTCAGCGGTGTGCTCGGCCTGATCCTGGGAGTCGCCGCCGCCGTGGGCCCGGTGCTCGGCGGCATCTTGATGCAACTGCTTCCCAGCACCGAGGCGGTGCTGGTCTGCGCGGCCGGCATCATCGCCATCACGGTGGTGGTCACGGCGAGTCCCACGCTGCGGCGCTTTCCCCGGCTCGAGAACGCCGAGGCTCCGGTCGCAATGTAAAAGCTCCCCACGGAAAGGAGACAGCGAGATGGATGACGACATCAGGTACCAGGTCCTGCGCAACGACGAGGATCAGTACTCCCTATGGCCGATCGACCACGACGTCCCGGCCGGCTGGCACCAGGTGGGCAAGCAGGGCACCCGGGAGGAGTGCTCGGCCTACGTCGATGAGGTGTGGACGGACATGCGGCCGCGCAGCCTGCGCGAACGGATGGATGCTGAGGCTCAGGCCTGACCGGCGAGTCTCGACCCGACTGAAAGGTAATCGCCATGCCTGGTGGTGGTGCTACGGACACCGATCACGGTCACTTAGGTGTCACCAGCCGATGGGTCGGCAACGAAGACGATTCCGGCGGGGCAGGGCAACTGTTCTGCTTCGCGCACGCCGGCGGAGGCTCGTCCTTCTTCCGCCCCTGGCGCGCCGCGCTGGCTCCGGAAGCCGCCGTCCGTCCCATCATGCTCCCAGGGCGTGAGTCGCGGCTGGATGAGCCGCCATACCGGCGCCTGCCAGACCTGGTGGAATCGCTCAGCGAAGCGCTGCAACCGTGCCTGGACCGGCCCTATGCGCTCTTCGGCCACAGCCTGGGCGCGGTGATCGCGTACGAGGTGGCTCGCCGGCTCTCAGCCTCGTCGGGGGCAGGCCCCGCAGGTCTGATAGTGTCCGGGCGGCGGGCACCAGGACTGCCCTGTGACCAAAGGCGGCTGTCTGAGCTGCCAGACGAGGAGTTCCTCGCCGAGGTCGCCCGGCTCAACGGGATACCGCGGGAGGTGCTCAGCGAGCCCGGGTTCCTCAGCACGCTTCTGCCCGCGTTGCGGGCAGACTACGAGCTCGCCGAAATGTATCAGCCGTTTCAGGGCGACCGCCTGGACTGCCCGGTTGTCGCGTATCTGAGCACCTCCGACCCGGAAGCCGACTACGCCGGCATGCTGGCGTGGCGAGAGGTGACGACCGGTCAGTTCAGCATACGGATCTTCCGCGGGGATCACTTCTACCTCAAGGGAGGCCGACCCGATGTGCTCAACGCCGTCCGCGAGGACCTGCGTCTCGCAAACCTCAACCCCGAATAAGAACAACCATGATGTAGGCCGTACAGAATCTGCACTTCATCCTGAGCCGTCTCGCACCTTCCGGACAGCGGCCCCTTGACGATTGGGTCATGCGGGAAGGAAGACAGTTGCCGCGGAACCGCTCGGAATCGCCATGGGCTATTACGCATATCCCGACGTGAGAAGGGCGCATACACCGCTGATTGAGTCCGCCATCGAAATGCGGCCCGTACCATCGGCTCGCCGTGGACGCGATTTTCCACCCCGATCGCGGACGCAATTACACTTGGCGGCCAGAGATGGGGGCGTTTCCGTCTGGGCTAGCGGGTGAAGGTCACCGGGAGGTATTCCGGGCCGTTGACGACGATCGAGTCGAGGAGCTTCGGGGCGCCATCGAGGGCGATCCGTGGGGACTGGGTGAGCAGTTCCCGGTACAGCAGGCGCAGTTCGACGCGTGCAAGCATGCTCCCAAGGCAGAAGTGCTCACCGAAGCCCAGCGCGAGATGCCGGTTCGGCCGGCGGTGGATGTCGAAGCGGTCGGGATCGTCGAACATCGACTCGTCGCGATTGGCTGACGGGAGCCAGAGCACGACCCGGTCAGCTGTCGCGATCCGGCGGTCGTGCATCGTGACCGGCCGGGTGGCGGTGCGCATGATGTGGGTAGCGGTGGATGTCCAGCGCAGCACCTCCTCCACCGCGGAGTTCAGCAGCGAGTGATCCTCGACCAGCGCCAACCACTGGTCCGGGTGCTCGAGGAAGGCCAGCATGCCTCCTGCCGCCGCGATGCGCGTGTTCTCCGTGCCGCCGACGAACAGGTTGTCGCAGTTGAGAATGACGTCCTGCGGGTCCATCCGGGCGCCGTCGATCTCGGCGGTCGTCAGGGCGCTCACCAGGTCGTCGCCCGGATTGTCGGTCCGGATCTTACGCAGCTCCTCGAAGTATTCGAGGAGCTCGAGGTGGGAGATCCGGCGGGTGAGCGCGTCGGCGGCACCGAAGGCCTGGCTGGTCAGCGTGTACATGTGCTCCCAGTCCGAGTCCGGCACCCCCATCATCCGGCAGATGACGTAGAGCGGGACGCGGGCCGCAAGGTCGGCGACGAAGTCGCAGCTCCCGGCGTCGAGCGCCCGCTTCACCACGCCGTCGGCGATGTCCGTCATCTCGGCCTCCAGCGCGCGGACTGAGCGAACCGCGAACCAGCCGTCGACCAGGGCGCGCAGCCGCCCGTGGCGGGGCGGGTCGGTCAGGGCCAGCGTCCGGCGGCCGCCGGGATCGGCGCCGTGCTCGTCCGGGCGCAGCAGGATGCCCTGGGCGGAGCTGAAGGTCTTGTGGTCGGAGTAGACCTCCCGGACGTCGGCGTATCTCGTCACGGCCCAAAATCCGGGCAGCTCCGTCGGCCGGTGCCGGTGCACAGGGTCATTGGCGCGCAGCCATTTCCACTGTGCGTACGGATCGCCGTGAGCGTACAGCCCGGGCTGCACGAGGTTGATGGCCGGTGCGCTGTCATCCATGGAGCATCCCGATGGGTTTAGGCCGGTGCGGAGGACCTCTGCCTCGCCGGTATGTGAGTGGTGTGGTCACCGCCATGGCCGTTGGAGCACGGGGCAGCAGGTACGGGCGCGAGGCCCAGCAGGACGGAGACGGCATATCTCGTTCCACGTGATAAGCCGCGGGTCACCCGCCGGTGGCACTGACGGAGCCGTTCCGCTCGGTCTCCACGTGCGCGGTACCGGCGATCATGGTGTGCCAGGTTCTGCTCGACACCAAGGGATAAGAAGATCGCCGCGGCCGTCTCCTCCGGCACGGTCACCAGATCCTCGTAGCGGCCGCGGTGGCACCGCTGCGGATCCTTCTCCTCGCGTGCCGGCATCAGCTCATAGTACGCCAGTACGCGCCGACCGCCTCCACGGAATTGCCGGGGACTGTACATGTCGAAAATGTCATCCGGGCAGGTGAAGCGCCCAAGGGAGCGCCGCTCCACGCGTACGTTGTGCTTAGTCTCATGACGGGCATCCGTACCGAGGATGCGCGTGCGCTCCGCTGGGATCACATCGTGGCGTGGGTGGACGACGCCGCCGAATGGCGACCCGTGACCGAAGTCGGATTCGATCACGAGAGGTTCGCCATCTACGTCTGGCGGTCCCTACGCGCCACGGGTGATACCAAGACCGAGAAGTCCCGCCGTACGCTGTACCTTCCTCGGGCTGCCGCTGACGCGCTCCGGGCTCACCACGAGCGCCCGGCCGCTCAGCGCCGCAAGTCCGAAAACCTGCAGGTCAGAAACAGAACCGGGATTCTGGGCCACGCTTGACGTGCGTGGATCCGATTTTCGGCGAGCACGGCCCGCCGCCGGTCAAAGTGCCGTCATTTCCCTCCCTCGCCTCGCTATTCGCGTGGATGACACGGCGCGGCCAGGAGGAGATCGCGAATCGCCTCCCGGAAAATCGGGAATCGCCGTTTCCGCAGGTGGGTGTTCGGCCGCCAGCGCGAGGAAGCTGTTGGCGATGTGTTTTGACCCCTCATCTCCGGGAAGTCGCTGATCTTCTACACGGAAAATTACAGCTAATCAGAGAGGCCGACACGGTGGGATCTTGACTGCGAGACTGTCCCTACAGCCCCGCGGCGGCCTTGCCGACCGGGCGGTACTGA
>CALAED010000400.1 GCA_937891035.1 uncultured Thermomonosporaceae bacterium
GTGCTGCGGGCCGCCACTCGCTTGGAAGGCCGCTGGGAGGAGATCTATCGGCCGGAGTTCCGGAAGGCGCGGCAACGATTGGCGGCGCAGGGGGAAGATCCAGACCAAAGACTGCTCACGGCGATGCGAGAACATCTCGTCCGCAGCCTGTTCGAGCGGTGCGTGACCGCCTCTTCGCCGGTGCTGCGCCAGCCGCTCGTCGTGCAGCGCCGGATGATCGATCCCATCGCCGCGATCGTGCGCGGACCGGTGTACGGCGGGCAGTACGAGAGCCCGCCGCCGGCGGCGCTCGCGAAATCCGGCGTGACACCCCTTGTCACGCAGACCATGGACCGTCCTTTGGTCTTCCTCGACACCTCGAACCAGCCGAACTTCGCCGACACCCTGGACGGCACTGGGTTTTTGAACCGGCTGGAGGCCGAGTGGGTCGCCAAGGCAGCTCGCATCTGGGACCGGGAGTTGGCCGCGCGCGGCGAGCGCGATGTGACGGCGAGCGTGCTCACGTTCTACAAGGCTCAAGTGCGCCAGATCCGCCGGGAACTCGGCCATCCCAGATATCCCGGCTTTCGCGTGCTGCGTTTCCAGACGGTCGACGCGATCGACCGTCTGCAAGGGCAGGAGAGCGACCTCGTCTTCCTCAGCTTCTGCCGGACCAGACGCGGCCGGCCGCCCGAAGATTTCGGCTTGTGGCTCCAGGACTTGAGGCGGCTCAACGTCGCGTGTACGCGCGCCCGGCGTGCACTGGTGCTCGTCGGACACCGCCGTACGCTGTCTCGGCTGAGCGGTGTGGCGGAGGCGAAGCCGTTCTACGACAACTTGTTCCGCATTCTCGATGACCGGCCCGATGTCGCCCGCGTCATGAGCGACCTGAGGACGGCACGTTGATGGCCGGCCCTGGCGGGCTCACTGGAGAGGCAGAGCAGCAGCGGTGCGCTCCGGTCACGGTACGGCATACCTCGGCTCCCGCGATCGGCCCCGGCGTCATCGCTGTGGTCTCAGAGGCCATAGTTCCGCTGCTTGCCCTGCGCGAGGTTCCCGTTGTCAAGCAGGTGCGCGAGGAACTCACTCCGCTCGAACGGTTCGTGCTTGAGATGGGGCTGGCGTTGGGAACGTTCGGGGCCGCCGACTTCGCCGAGGTCGTCTCGCTCCCGCGCCGGGTACTCGCCGGCGCCGCGTCCCGGCTGATCGCCGCCGAAGCGCTGTGGCTGGACGGTGAGGAATACCACATTGTGCCGGACGTCGCCGCCGACTTCCTCAGCAAACAGATGGTGATCCGTCGCGTTCAGGCAACGTTGGATTTCGCCTTCTTCCCCAGGTCCGGAGACCTTCTCGCGCTGGGCTCGGGAAAGCAAAGTGGGTGGTTGCGGCAGCTGGAACAACGGGGGCTGCTGCCGGACGCCGTGGCCCCGGTTCCGAGCCACCTGTGGGGAGCCCGGCAGGCGGCTTATGTGTCCGATCGCATCTCCGAGGGAACGGTGGCCGGCCTGGGCGCCGATGTGTCCGATGCCGCCCGGCCTTCCGGCGACGACCCGCTGCTTCTTCCACGCGCGGTCCAGGGCAAAGACGTCGCCGTCTGTCCCGCGTATCGGTGCCGTGCCGAAGTGGTCGCCGATGCCGCGGGGCCGCCGATGGCGCGCATCACCTTCTTCGGCGCGGTCAGCCGACGGCGCTCCCGAGACCGTGCCGGGAGTCAATCTACGGAACAGGCCGAGGTGACAGTGCCTCTCATGCGGGTGGACCGCCTCGTCGCGGAGTGGCTGAGGCTGGGCGATGCCTTGGGCGAAGGGGCGGTGCAGCGCGCAGCGTGGAAGGCGATCTCGGCATCCTTCGAAGGGCGCGACCTCGGCGGCGTCCGAGACGTCCGCCGTAGCGGGTCGGGGGAATGGGAGTTCCCGATTTTCGGGATGGAGGCCCGGGCTGTTTGCGACGAACCGTGCGACCTGACCCAGCCGACCGGGCTGGCGATCCAGCGCGACGGTGCGGTCGTCGAGGTGGCCTGCCGGTTCGTTCCCGCCGACGCCCAGGCCAGGGCCCTGTTCGCCGTGGACGCCGCCGTTCAGCAGCTCCGCTCGGCCGCTCGGCCCGCCGACGAACTCGCGGGAGCGGCCGCCCGCGCGGCCGCGAAGCTTCAAGTGCCGGCGGACATGGTCGGCACGGCGGCGGTGCGACGGCGGATCTGGCAGCTCGGCGACTTCGCGCTCGCCTACGCGATGCGCGAACGGGAGGACTTCCCACATGACTGATTCGATCGATTTGGGCACCCTCACCTCGGCCGAGGGATACTTTCTCCTGCGCACATCGCATGCGGAGCGTGCGCCTTACGTGCCGGATATCGCCCATCTAGATCTGCCGTACCGACATGTCTTCACCTACGCTCGTTCAGCGCAGACGATCAAAGAGGCGGCTCTTGAGCTGATCGGCGCGGCGCGTCGACGGGTGTTTCTCGCGAGTTACCGCATTGGCGACATCGACCTCCTGAACGCTTTGTACAAGGCGGCCGAGCGTCTTCGCGGCGGGGTCTATGTGATCTCCGATCTGGACGAGAAGGGCTTGCGCAAGGGGTTGGAAGCGGCCGAGGACACCGACGATCCGGACGCCGCCGATCTACGTGCTCAGAACAAGCGGTTCGAAGACCTGACGGTCCGGGGCATCTATGTGCGCGGCTACCGCGACTGCCATGCGAAGTTCCTCGTCGCCGACGATCGAGCGCTGGTGTCCAGCGCAAACCTGGAAACCAGCGCCTTGCGCGACACCCAACGGCGCAAGGCGACGGGGGAGAGCGGCGTGGTCGTCAGCGAACGCGCCGAAGTCGAGCGGCTGGTTCGATTCTTCACGCGCCTGTGGTACGCCAGTACGTTCGAGATGCCGCCCGGTCCTGACCACACCATCCGGCAGCGAACGCGGCAAGCCAGCCCCTGTCTCGTCCCTGTGCCCGATCTGGTGCCCGCGCCGGGAGTGATCTGGAGTCATACCGACGAGTGGATCATCCGGGACACCATGCACGACATCATCGGCCGGGCACGGCGACGTCTGCTCCTGGCCACGTTCAGTCTGAACGGCATGGCCGAAAACCCTAGGCTCTTGCTCGAGCCGCTCGAGCGAGCGATCCGCGCCCACGGTGTAGAGGTTTCGCTGCTCTGTCGCGGCCGGAACAACATCCGCGCGCATCGCCGAGACGCCGCAGCCCTCGCCGGGCTCGGCGTTCGCATCCACGCCGACTCGCTCAATCACGCCAAAGCGGCCATCGCCGACGAAAGCCACGGTGCCCTGTTCTCCGCCAACTTCGACGCCGTGCACGGTCTGGACTCCGGTGTGGAGACAGGCGTGCGGCTGGACGGGCAACCCGCCCTCATCGAGGCGGTGCGCTACCTCCGCCACGCGATCAGCCAGGCGGACTTGACGTACGCGCCGCACCCGACGCAGCGGGAGATGGACGAGCGGCTTGGCGGCGGCTGGCGCCGTCCATGGCCGTACGAACGTGAACTACGCGTCGCGGCGACCGACGAAGTGTGGCGCCGCTTCCGCGTCGCGGCTCATTCGGCTCCGGTGCTCTATGCCTCGGGCAAGCAGGACAAAATCCGTCTGTTCGCGGGCGATGACCAATGGACGCTCTCAGCCCGGCGCGATGACGGTTCCCGCATGCTGGAAAGGATCCCCGGTGAGGCGGGCACGAGCGCGCTGGAGCTCTTGGAGTCATGGCTATCCACCCGTGAAAACCGTGCGGACAACAGCAATAAAGAACAACGGGGCTTTTGCCCCGCCATGGTCAGCCGCATTCCATGAGCGCCACCGCCGGAACCCGCGCCAAGACCTACTCGGCGGATTTGGGGTATTTTGGCCTAGGATCAGCTATTTTAGCCTTATATGGGCATGCGACCTAATGCTGCTAGCCACTGTGTCCAATACGGTGGGACATGTGGAACCCGGACCAAGATTCGTGATAACTCCGGCGAGACGTGGCCCATGGTTCCCGCCGCAGTGACCGAGACTGGCCAGTCGAGCGATCGGCCCGCGGCGCCGCCGGTGACGAGGCGAATCTTGGGGTCCGTCCGCTGCGGGACCGGCCGGTCCCCTCGTGACGAAGACGATCCGTGTCGTTCGATACCGTTCCTGGACGGGTCAGCAACGGTGGGTGCGCGTGGTGCCGAGGGCCGGCGCCGCCGAATTTGTCGCCCGCCCTGCCCATGGCCGATGTCGGGTAGACGGCACTTCGCGGACGGATCCAGATTGCGCACGCTTGTCCATCGCTATCTTGCCAAGCGCTGTCTCCTATAGGTGGCCGGCAACCCCCACTTATTGATCTGTTTCGTGGGGCCGGCGGTGGTGATAATGTCAGCGCCATGGAATACAAATTCTGGCAAGACCTTTTTGCCGAAGGGGTATCCGACGAGAACATCCGTACCGAGATCGGGAAGTTGCGGGGTGTCGAACCCGCTGTCTTGGAGGTTGCGGTCCGCCGTCGGGTGTATGAGTTTTTAGCCGCGCAGGAAACAATGCACATCGTGGTTGAGGATGCGCTGAATTTCGGCCATCAGGCCTCGGCGGCGACGCTTGCCGAGTCCTTGGCCGAGTTGGGCTATTCAAAGGAGTTCACCTTTGTCGCCCCGGCTAATATCCTGGAGAAGATCACGCGGATTCTGCCCGGCGGACTGCGCGATCGGGTAACGGTACGGGAAGTAGCCGAATTCAACCCTGATCAGGATTATCCGAAACCGCTGGTTCCCGGCCCATGCGGCCTCGTGATGGCCGGAGCCGACGACCGGCTGGACGGTGAGTCGTCCACTAGCCTGCGATTCCTGGACTATTTCGGCGCCACCAACGCCATTATTCTCAAGCCCTACGCATGGAGCGCCTCTGTGCGGCGGCTGTACCGTCGCGACCGTGAACCGGCCGAGTTGCAGCAGTTGCCCGCTGGTGCTGTCTACCATTACCACGTCAAGCGCCCGAACGAACCGATCAGCGGCGACCTTTCGGCCAATCTGGCGGCTCTGCTCACCGCCGGCCAGTCGGGCACAGTGGTACTGGTGCCGATGTACGGCCTGCACCGACTGGAAGATCCTGAGCGTGCCTCGGTTTACGCCAACGCGGTCGGCGCGATCAGAGCGGCCTATCAGGACAGGCCGACGGTGCTGCTGGAAATCGGGACGACCCGGGTCGCCTACGCGCCACAACCACCCGACATCACGTCGGTGGACCTGAACGCCGACACGCTCCAAGAGAAACTGCGAAATCTCGCGCCGGGAAGCGTTCTCGCGGTCACCGTGCCGTCGGTCGACCAGGATGTCTTCCGGGAAATATACCGGATCGGCGATGGCGTCAGATTCCTGGAGGGTGCGAATACCTCCAATTACGTCCAACTCCTCGGCTTGCCCTACCTGTCGCCTCGAACCGAGGACACGCCATATCCGGATGTGGGGGACGACGTCAACGGCGTGCTCGACAACGCGACCAAGGCGCTGAGCGGGCGCACCGAGTGGTCGAACGAATTGGCCGAAAACGATATATACAAGAATAAACTGTACCGCACGTACACCGCCTTGAACGCGGTAAACGGCGATCTGCGGATTCCGCGGCCCGGTAACGCGCCGACGCTCAACGCGGAGACCGTCGAACGACTAAGGGCCGTGGCGGATCTGGACCTGGAAAATGAGGTCGGCCCCGAGGCGCAGGAGGCAATTCAGCAGACCAAAGCCTACAATGCCAAGATCCTCAAAGGATATGAGGGGGGTCCCCCCGATGCCCTGGTTCTCGACGCGCATAAGGTGCAGAACCTGCGCACGGCGCTGACCGGGCTCATCGCCACGTACGGAGCTGAGATCGCCGCCCTCCTCAAGGGCTACTCGCACACCCCGGGCGGAAATGCGGTGAACGATGTGGCCAACGCGCTGCGTTCGGCGGCGACGAACGGCGATCCGGTGCGGCAATATTTCCAGCGGGTCGCCATGCAGGCCGCCGACTACAAATACGACCAAGTGCTCCAAGCCCTCGACCTGTTCTGCACCGACCAGATCAAGTGAGGGCCGAACTTGAACCGCCGGACGAATGGGGAGGATGTCGGTCGGCCGAGGATATACACGCGGATGAGGAGGCGGCAGCGCCCAAGGGGATGCTGAGCGGACGGTGACGGAAACTTCGCGATCTGCGCGGTCCGGGGCGGATCGCCGCCTTCTTTGACGGGCTGGAGCTCATCGAGCCGGGCGTTGTGTCCTGCCCAGGCGTGACGATAATTAGGCAGCGCGACGCAAGATGCCTTCGGACGACGATGCCGCTGACGTGGCCGGGCTATTTTCTTTCCAGCGATATCGCAGGTCACCGTCGCGCATGGTGAGCGTCACCGCGCCGTCAAGGCAGGAACCGGTGGAAAAAGTCAGCTGGAAGGACAGTTCCGTGTCGTCGGCCTCCTGCAGCTCCAGGGCTCCGTTGCACGGATTTTCAGGTATTTCCAGCGAACCGCCTCGCTGTCCCGCGCGCAGGGTGATCTGGACGACGAAAGTACTTGTACTCCCCCCGGTGTTGTTCTGCCGTACTTGCCCACGCCACGTGCCGTCGAATCGTTCGGGAACAACGTTGGCGCGGGCGACGGCCGAGGCGGTGGGGGGCGAATCGCCGGCTCCATCGTCGGCGTTCATGTACCGAAGTCCGGCGAAACCCAAAAGGAGTGATGCGAGGGCCCCGATTCCGATGGCGCCGAGGGCGTAGCCACCTCGCCTGCGACGCGCCGGCCCAATATTCGGCGCTTCGGCCGCGGGCATGGTCGTTTGTGCCCACGCCGAGGGGCGGGGCTCCCTCAATACCTGGGTCGCGGCTTGGTCGATGAACGCGCCGGTGTGCCCGATGGCATCGGCCCCCGCGGCAGGATCGACCAGCCGCATCAGCAATTCCCTGGCCGTAGGTCGTACGCGGGGATCCTTGGACAGGCACGAGTCGAGCAGATGCTGGAATCGTTGTGGAACACCGGCGAGATTCGGCGGAGCGTGGGCGATGCGGTTCAATACGGCCGGGATCGTATCGTTGCCGAACGGCGGCCGCCCCGTCGCGGCGAACACGATGGTCGAAGCCCACGCGAATACGTCGGCACTCGGCGCCGCGCCCTGTCCGCCAAGCTGTTCGGGGGCCAGATATGCGGGCGTGCCTATGAGTTGCGAGGTGATCGTCCCCGAGTCCAGCGGCCGGGCGATGCCAAAATCCACGACGCGCGGTCCGTCCGGCCCGAGCAGCACGTTTGCGGGTTTGAGATCGCGATGCAGGACGCCGGCCCCATGGATCGCGGTCAGGGCGGTCGCCGTCCCGACGACGAGCCTGTCGAGTTCGCCATCGCGCAGCGGACCGCGCCCGTCCACGCGCTGCTGAAGGGACGGCCCGTCAACGTACTCGCTGACGACGTACGGGCGAGCGCCGACGACGCCGGAGTCGAGCACCCGGGCGGTGCAGAAGGGAGCGACACGCTCACATGCGGCCAGCTCCCGGGCCAGCCGCTCGCGCACCTTGGCGTCGGCATCGGCCTTGAGGATCTTGACGGCCACCGGCTCGTCGCCGCGTCCGTACCCGAGGTAGACGACGCCTTGGCCGCCTTCGCCGAGTCGTCCGGCCAGCCGATAGGCGCCAACAATTCGAGGGTCCTCCGGCGTCAGCGGCGCCGCGGCCATGGGCTTTCTCCTCTTGAGGTCGCTACGCTAAGCGGCCGACCGATGTCAGCACCGATTTAGTCAGCATCCCATGCGGTATAGCCTCGACAAAGCGGAACCGGCTCGGGGATCGGTTGCTCGGGAAACGGGGCGCGAATGAGGAGGCGTAGCTATGGCCGCAGACGCGCGCACGCGCCGGATCGCAACGGAGGAGGCCTTCACGATTCCCGAGGTCGCCGCGAAGCTACGTGAGGTCGCGCGGTCGCCGACCGACAGTTCCGACCTGCCGTTGGTGAAGGGGATATACGACGCGCCAGAAGGCGGCGGCGCCTTTCTGGAGGAGCTGCTTGATCTGGAGGACGTCCGCATCCGCGATATGGACGACAACGGCGTCGACATGGAAGTGCTCTCGCTGACCGCGCCGGGCGTGCAGATGTTCGACGCCGATACCGCCACCGAACTCGCCACGCTGGCCAACGACCGGCTCGCTGAGGTGATCTCGCGTCATCCCACCCGCTTCGCCGGGCTGGCCAGCTTCGCGCCGCAGTCTCCCAAGCGCGCCGTTGCCGAGATGGAACGCGCCATCAAAGAGTTGAAGCTGAACGGTTTCGTCGTCAACTCCCACACGCACAGCGAATATCTGGACGACCCGAAATACTTTCCCGTACTCGAGGCGGCCGAGGCCCTGGGCGCCTGCCTCTATATCCATCCCCGCGGGGCCGCCGCCGGTCTCGAGCTGCCGTTCCGCCACTATGGCCTGCACGCCGCCCAGTGGGGCTACGGGCTCGAGGTCGCCACCCACGCCGTACGGATGATCGTCGCCGGGGTGTTCGACCGGTTTCCCAACCTCAAGATCTGCCTCGGCCACATGGGGGAGGCCGTCCACCTCTGGCTCTGGCGCATCGACTTCATGAACGAGCGGGCCCAGCGCGGCGGCATCGCCCCCAGGCTCGAGCTGAAGCCGAGCGAGTACTTCAAGCGCAACTTCGTGATCACTACCAGCGGGCAGGAGTCCGATCTGGCCCTCGAATTCTCGATCAAGGCGCTCGGCGCGGAGAACGTCATGTGGGCCATCGACTATCCCTATCAGCCGACCGCGCCCGCCGTGGCCTGGATGGACGCAGCGCCGATCTCCGATGCCGACCGCGAGCTCATCTACCACGCCAACGCCGAACGGATCTTCGGCATCGCTCCGAAGGCCTGAGTCATGCCTGCGGTGCCTGGCGGATTTCGCCTGTCGAAAACGGTGAATATCGGGAGTAAATCCCGCTGCTCCAGTCCTTACCGCGAATGGCGGCGAGGAGTGACGGTCTGACGTCGGCTTGTCATTTTCGCCGGTCCGGAATCCGGCATGGAGCGCATCCATGACCAAAGGTCAAAAATTGGCCTAATGTGGCCAGAATTGTGGCTTTACGGGATCTTCTGTCCCTGTTTGCGTCAAGACCGCCCGATGATTTCCGCCCCGGGAGGTCTTACGTGCCCACAAGGAAGTGGTTCCGCGGTACCGCGGCAGTCGCCGCGGCCGTACTGGTGTCAACGGTGTTCGGCGACGTCGCTCAAGGCGAGCCGCGCCGGCAACTCCCCGAGATCATCCAGGGCGGTGCGGCCGCGCTGCCCGACAAGGACGTACGCCCCGGCCGCCTCGCCCCCACCGGACAGCAGCGGGCGGAGGCGGGACAGGCCACCGTACGCTGGAACGCGCTCGGCACGCCCGCGATCTTGACGGAGCACGGCGCGCCGCTGGCGACCGGGCTGTCCGCCAGCCCCGAGCGGGCCGCGCGCGACTACCTGAAAGCCAACGCGGACGTGTTCGGGCTGAGCGAGGCTTCGCTGAACTCACTCGAGACGGTCGCGGTCAACCCCATCGGCAAGGGCGCCGCCGTGCTGTTGCGGCAGCGCTTCGGCAACCTGCCCGCCGGGCACGACGGTCAGGTCGCGGTCGGCGTGGCCGACGGCAAGATCATCAGCGTCACCTCGACGCTGGCCCGCGACACCGGCGCCCCCGCCCCGGCCACCCTCAGCGCCGACCAGGCGCTCGCCGCGGCCGCCAGGGACGCCTCCATCAGCACCGCGGCCGCCACGATACGCAGGACCAAGCTGGTCGCCGTGCCCACCGCGCAGGGCCCGCGCAGCGCCTACCAGGTGACCTTGATCGACGGTCCCGACGAAGCGGCGGTGACCTCGTACGTCGACGCCCGCAGCGGCGAGGTGCTGATCAGGGAGAACCTCATCGACGAGGCCGCCGACGACCCCCGATGGTCGTTGTTCCCGGCCGCGCCGCCGGCCGACTACTCAAGCGACGACACCCGGCAGACGTGGTGCGTCACCCCGGCCACCGACTGCGACTTCGTCATCGGCGGGGACGCGGCCGCCGGCCTGCCGTGGGACGTCGACCATCTCACCGGAGCGCCGACCAACACCAGCCTCGGCAACGCCGCGCGCACGTTCGAAAACCGCGACAACGGCGACGCGCGGACGGTCGGCACCCGGCCCAACGTGCTCACGCCCGACCGCGACTACACCTACCCCTGGACCAACCAGTGGTTCGAGGAGAAGTGCAACCTCGCGTCATTGGCCAGCCCGCAAGAGGCCGACCTCGAGGCCGCGATATCGAACCTGTTCACGGGCCACAACCGCATGCACGACTGGTCGTACCGCCTCGGCTTCACCGAGACGGCCTGGAACATGCAGACCAGCAACGGCACCCGCGGCGGCCTCGGCGGCGACCCCGAGCTCGGCAACGCCCAGGCCGGTGCCCGCAGCGTCCCCGAGCAGCGCAACAACGCCAACCAGATCACCCCGCCTGAGGGCCTGCCGACGATCACCAACATGTACGTGTGGCAGCCCACGGCCGGCGCGTTCTACGCCCCGTGCGTCGACGGTGACTACGACATGACCGTGATCGGCCACGAGTACACCCACGCGATCTCCGGCCGCATGGTCGGCGGCCCGGACACGGGCTGGAGCGGCGCGCAGGCCGGGGCGATGAACGAGAGCACATCGGACCTGTTCGCGATGGAGATGCTCAACGAGTTCGGGTTCCGGCCGCCCGGCGACACCCCGTTCGTGACCGGCGCGTACGTGACCGGCGACCCCCACGCCGGCATCCGCAACTACGACATGAGCAAGAGCCCGCTCAACTACAGCGACATCGCCTACGACCTGGTCGGCCAGCAGGTGCACGCCGACGGGGAGATCTGGAGCGCGACCCAGTTCGACATCAGGGACGCGTTCATCGACCGCTACGGCGACGGCAACGTCTCGCTGCAGCGCCAATGCGCGCTGGGTCAGGTCCCCGTTACCAGCTGCCCGGGCAACCGGCGCTGGGCGCAGCTGTCCTTCGACGCGCTGCTGCTGATGGCCAGCGGCGCGGTGAGCTACGTCGATCACCGCGACGCGCTGCTGGCCGCCGACACGATCCGGTTCGGCGGCGCGAACCAGGACATCATGTGGC
Organism: uncultured Thermomonosporaceae bacterium; assembly: GCA_937891035.1. GTDB lineage: Bacteria > Actinomycetota > Actinomycetes > Streptosporangiales > Streptosporangiaceae > CALAED01. The sequence continues at coordinate 11,080 of CALAED010000400.1, forward strand.
GCGAGTTCGCCAGGCACGGACTCGGCTCGGGCGCCTTCAGCCCCGACCAGAACGCCGCCGACCCGGTGCCGAGCTTCCAGTCGCCGACCGGCACCAACGCGACCGTCACGTTCCGGCCGTCCGGCGACGCGCAGGGCGCCCCCGTACGGCTGTACGTGGGCGACTACGAGGCCCGGGCGGTGCCGGTGGCCGACACCGACCCCGCGACGACGCGGGGCGCGACGTTCCGCATGGTGCCTGGGACGTACTCGTTCCTGGCCGTGGGCGCCGGCTTCGGGCACCAGCGGTTCACCGCCGACATCAGGCCCGGAACCCGGACCCTGGACCCGGCGCTGCGGCGCAACCTCGCGGCCGCGGCGAACGGTGCCGCCGCGACGGGCGACGGCGTGAACCAGGCACGGCTGGTCGACGAGACCGAGGCCACCAACTGGGCGTCGCTGACGGCGCCGGTCGCCGGCCGGCAGGTCACCGTCGACCTGGCGGGGAACGCGCCGGCCACCGTGCGGCGGGTGCAGGTGAGCTCGATGCTGCGGCCGGACATCCAGAACCCGGCCGACCCGGGCGGGCAGAACCGGTTCAGCGCCCTGCGCCAGTTCCGGGTGCTGGCCTGCAACGCCGCGTCGGGAGCGGATTGTTCGAACGCCGCGTCGTACTCCCCGGTCTTCACCAGCCCGGGCAACGCATTCCCGGCGACCGTGCCGCGGCCGACCGCGCCTGATCTGATCATGCGCTCGTTCGCGGTGCCGACGACGGCAGCCACCCATCTGCGCCTGCAGGTGGTGTCCAGCCAGTGCACCGGCAACCCGGCGTACGCGGGGGAGCAGGACGCCGACCCGCGGTCGACCACCGACTGCGCGACGGGTAGCGCCACGGCCGGACAGGTGCGGACCGCCGAGCTCCAGGCGTTCTCCCGATAATCCCTTTTCTCGCGGTGATCTTGCTCTTCGTGTCGACACGAAGAGCAAGATCACCGCAGGATGGTTTCTAGGCTTCGCCGGAGTCGAACAGGTGCAGCCGGTGGGCGGTGGCGGCCGCCTCGCCGCGGGAGGCGACGCCGAGCTTGCCGAGGATGTTGGAGACGTGCACGCTCGCCGTCTTCGTGGCGATGAACAGCTCGGCGGCGATATCGCGGTTGCTACGAGCCGCTCCCATGATTCGCGCGGATCGGCGGCGGCCAGGCCGGCCAGCGCGATGCGCGCCCGGCGGGCGAGTGCGTGGATCTCCGCGCGCAACGGCCGGGCGGCCAGCGCGTCGGCGATCGCTTCGGCACGCGGCAGCCGCCGCGCCGCGCCGTCGCGGTCGCCGTCGGCAACGGCCGCCTCGGCCGCGCGCAGCAGCGCCTGCGCCGTCTCATGCGGCTGCCCGAGCGCCTCCCACCCGGCGGCGACCTCGTCCCACTCGGCGACATCGCGGGCGCCCTCGGCCCGGCGGCACTCGGCGTAGGCCGTACGCCGGTACGCCGCCCGCAGCCTGCCGCTGGCGTTCAGCCGGCCGGCCACCGCGCGCAGCCGCTCGAGCAGCGGGCCGACGCGCGCCGGCGCGTCCGCACCGAGACGTGTGCTGACTCGTACGCACGCCGTCGCGCAGGTCAGCAGCAACGGCCAGCCGTAGCGGGGATCGGGAGCGCTCTCCGGCGCCGCGATCGCCCTCCCCACGATGTCGGCGAGATCCGGGGCGGGTACGTCGTCCCGCGCCGCCGCCAGATAGGTCTCCATG
>CALAED010000401.1 GCA_937891035.1 uncultured Thermomonosporaceae bacterium
TGGATCTCCATGTCCCGGTCCATCGCCTGTTGGCCGATGCCGCCGGGCGCCTTGCGCTCGGCATCGAGGCGGGCGGACAGGTCGGCGATCGTCTGCTCGAGGCTCTCCGCGATGGCCGCGAAGTGCTGCTCATCGCCGGCGATCAGCGCCGGGTCGGCTTTGGCGATGAGATGGTCGGGAAGGTCAAACGCGCTGGTAGTCAGCTGTTTCACGTCATAAGCTCCGATCTGAGGTCACTCGCGAGCCATTGGGCGCGGCAAGGCACCCGAAGCCATCGGCGGCTCGCCACCGCACGTGGCGCCCGTGAGGCCGTGAGGCCGCGAGCCCGTGACCATTGCCGTTCAGGTGTTCTCGTGTTCTGGGTCGTTCACCCGGCCAGCAGCAGCTTCGCGGCCACCGTCGCCCCGTCGGTGCGGATCGCGCCGGCCACGGCGGCCGCTCGTGCCTCGGTCTCGGGGGTCAGGACCGTCTTGAGCGCGGCCGACAAGGACTCGGTGGTCGGAGCCGTCACCTCGTGCGCCGCGCCGATGCCCAGGTCGGCCACCCGGCCGGCCCAGTACGGCTGGTCTCCCCACTGGGGCACCACCACCTGTGGCGCACCGGCCAGGGCGGCGGTCGTCGTGGTGCCCGCGCCGCCGTGGTGCACGGCGGCGGCCACCCGGCCGAACAATGCTTGGTGGTTGACCTCGCCGACGACGAAGCAGTCGTCCCGGTCGTCGATCACGGCCAGGTCGGCCCAGCCACGGGAGAGCAGAGTACGGCGGCCCCGCGCGCGGATCGCCTCGATGGCCGCCCGGGCTACGTCGTTCGGGGCGCGCATGCTGCCGAAGCCCACGTACACCGGTGGTGTGCCGGCGTCCAGGAACGCCTCCAACTCGGCCGGCAGCGGGCGTTCGTCCGGCAGGATCCACGCGCCGGTCTGCACGACATCGAGGTCCGCCGGCTCCCGCCAGGGCCCAAGGACCGGGTCAGTCGCCAGCCACGGCTGGTCGGAGATGACGTGGTCGCGTACGTTGTCCACCGGTGGCAGGCCGGCCGCCGCCCGGTGGGCGTTGAGCGCCTCGCCGAACAGCGTGTTATGGCTCTGGACGTCCAGATCATTGAGCACCCGCCTGTCGGTCACGTCCGGTGGGAGCGGCCGGCCCGGCAGCGACGGCGGCGGGTGGTGCGGCGACGGCAAGGAGATCGGACAGAGGCTCACGTACACGCAGCGGATGCCCAGTTTCTCGGCCACCGACCGCGCACCGGCCGCGGCCGGCGTCAAGCCGGACGCCACCAGCGCGTCACAGCCCTCGGCCGCCGCGGCGAGCGTCGCGAACTGCGCGGCGATCACCTCCGCCGCGCGCCGGGGCACGTCCGCCGCCGACGGCGGCTTCGCCCCGTGCACTAGCGCGCGCACCGGCGGGCCGACCGGCACCAGCGGCACGCCGACCTCGGCCAACCGCTCCGCGCAGTCCGGCGGCGCCCACACCCGCACCTCCGCGCCGAGTTCCCGCAACCGCATCGCCAATGCCACGAGCGGTTCAACTCCCCCGCGCGAGTCATACGTCGACAACAACACACGCACTTCGCGTCCCCCGTTTCCGCAGGTTCTGGCCTCGGCCGGCCATTTTGCGACATGACCCGGGTCTTGCCGCAAGCCCCCCAGTGCGCTATAAATTAAGAGTGGCAAGGAGTAAGCAATTTTTCCTTGCCCCTTATTTTTTGCCCACCGAAAGCGGAAACCCTCTTCGCGAAGTTACGGCCATGCCGCGTACGGCGGGCGGTAACGTCGGCCCGACCGTCCGCTTCCGGCTCACGATCAGGGCGGCACAGAGGTCCAGCCACAGCTAGACCCGCCGCCAGCCCAGATCCGGCCCCCGACCGGCACGACCGAATCCGCGCCGGCACGGCTCCAGGCGGCACAAGCGCAGACCTGGGAGTCAACGGTCTGGACCAGGGCTGGCGTGACCCAGGGCGGTCAAAGCGCCCTGCACCGGAACGATCGAGGGTGGACCGGCGCGGCGGGCGGGGTCTGATCAGGTCAGCGGGGTGTTGGCCAGGACGCGGCGGAGCACGCTCCAGGACAGGTCGGAGTGGGTCTCGAACTTGTCTCGGTGTTGGTTGTCTTCGCGGATGTAATCGAAGGCGTTTCGATTGTGGCTCTCGCCGTCATCGATTTGCAGGAAGGTTTCGTCCTCGTTGAGGTAAACGTGGAAGCTTGCGCCGAACTCGTCGGTGGAGTTCATGAATCCTGGTCCTGTGGTGCCGTCGCCGCCGTCCATGGGGCACGACACCCGGTGCACGGCGTAAGTTTCTTTGGTCAGCCAGGCGCACTGCCCCGGGGTGAGGGTGAGCATGCCGAGCTTGGTGGCGTTCCAATCCAGGCGGTCGTAGAGCATGACATCGAGTTGGCCGGCGAGGCAGAAGACGATCCCAGACGTGTGTCCGTGAGAGTGGATGGGCGAGTAGTGCTGCGCCGGCCAGATCTCCAGCACCACTGGCGAGCCGATGTCGCCTTCCGGGTCTTCGAGATGGTCCAGGTGCCCGTGTTCGGTCGCCAGGTGGTCGAAGTCTCCCCGGCCGGTGCAGGCGACGCGGATATAGGGCGGGTGCGTACTGTCCTTTTCGTTCTTTCTCAGCAGGATCCGGCGCAGCAGTCCCATGCTTCCTTCGGTCTCGGCGGGGGCCAGCTGCTTGCGCATCGCCTCCACCTCCCAAGCCGAAAGCCGCAGGTCCGCGGCCTTTCGCGCCAGATCCATCACCGCGGGCGGGATCATCAGCTGCCGGGCGTACTCGTCGAACGAGGTAGCTTGTCCGATCAACGGCGACGGAACGGCCCGCGCGCCTTGCAGGCGCAGTCGCCGCTCTTCCTCCTTGGTGATGTGGAACGGATACCTTCCCGCGCCCTGGTCCGCGGCGTCGGCGGGGGGCGAAACGTTGGTCATGCTCATGAGACTCCTCGTTTTGGCCTTCGATCCAGCGGTACGGCTCGGGTGCGGCATGGCACCGCTCAGCCGGGGCGATCCTGTGCGGCGGACTACGCCCCACGGATCACCTCCGGTTCACGAGCCTTCCAGCGACGCACAGGCTCGAACAATCACCACCGCACCCACCAAATCATCACCATGAGTAACTAGTAAGAAACACTCCGTTCGCTGTTCCCGACATGCGCCCCGCCCGGCCCACCGGCCAATGTTCCACTGTGCAGCCGCCGATTTGCCTGGTCATCTGCCGGGAGACGACGTGGCGACGCCCCGTACATGACAGCAGGCGCGAAATGGTCGACCGAAACGAGCGCTCCCCCAGGGGCATTCCGTCCGATATGTCCTCTTGTGCGAGCACATAGGCGTCCGACAAGTACCAGCTACACGGACCCAGGGGGATATATGGGATCACGTCGGGGGATCATGGCCATCGTCTTCGCATGCATGGTCATGGCCTGCGGGGTTGGACTGCCCACCGCGACGGCCGAGACGCCACGGGTGTCGACCCAATTCACGGCGCTCGAGCGGCTCGCTTGGGCGTCGGTCTCGAAGAGCCGCCCGGATACGCCGT
>CALAED010000402.1 GCA_937891035.1 uncultured Thermomonosporaceae bacterium
ACGTGACCGGCGATCTGTACGCGGCCAACGACTTCGGCGTCCTGCGGCTCGCCGCCGGCACCAAGACGTGGACCGCCGCGGCGTCCGGCATGCCGAACGTCGAGGTCACCGGCCTGACCATCCTGCCGAATGAAGGCATCCTGTATGCGGCCTCCCACGGGCTCAGCGCCTGGCGGCTGGACCTGAAACGCTAGATGATCGGTCGTTTGGCGAGGGACCGCTCGGGCACGAGCGGTCCCTCTCCGTACCCCACGGCGGCGGCGCGGCGGTGGCGCTCCCTCGGCGCGATCCTCGTCATCGTGGTGTTCCTGCCTCCGCTGCTGCTGCTCGTCGCCGGGTCGCTACGGCAGCCGGGGCTGCCGCCGCCGCCGGGCCCGCAGCTGGTCCCAGAACCGATCTCCACCGCCGGCTATGAGCGGGCAGTCCAGCTCGGCGGGTTGGTGCGGGCCACGTTCAACTCGCTGCTCGTCGCCGCGGTCGCCGTCCCCGTCAGCGTGGTCGTGGCGTCGCTGGCCGGGTTCGCGCTGGCCCGGCTGCCGCGCCGGGTCGCCGGGATCGTCATCGCGGGCTCGCTGCTTGCGCTCATGGTGCCGGCGACGGCGCTGCTCGTGCCCAAGTTCGCCGTCTTCCGCGTCCTTGGTCTGACCGACACCTTGGGGGCGCTCGTCGCGCCCGCCTTGCTCGGGACGTCCCCGCTCTATCCGCTCGTTTACTACCTGGCGTTCCGGGCGCTGCCGGCCGAGCTGTACGACGCGTGCCGGATCGAAGATCTCTCCCCGCTGCGTACGTGGTGGCGGGTGGCGTTGCCGCTGGTGAAACCGGTCACCGCGGCGATCGCGGCCCTGACCTATGTGCTCACTTGGTCGAACTTCCTCGACCCGCTGGTGTATGTCTACGACAGAGACCTGTTCACCCTCCCGCTCGCGCTTCGCTCGCTGGCCACCCTCGACCCGACCAACTTCCCGATTTTCCTGGCCGGGGCGGTCCTCGCGACGGCGCCCGCCATCGCCGTCTTCTGGATCGCCCAGCGCCGCTTCCTCCACCGGTACGAAGGAACTCGAACACGATGAGATCCCTGGTCGCCGCCCTCGCGGCTGTCACGCTCGCCGTCTCCGCCTGTGGCGGCGGAACCGCGCCGGGCGGGGCGGGTGAGGGCGGCCGGTCCGTTCAACTGCTCGTCTTCGGCGCCCCTGAGGAACTCGCCGCGTACCGTACGCTCGCAGCCGCGTACGAAAAGAGCGCCGGCGGGGCTCGGGTGAGGCTCATCGAGGCCAGCGACCGCGAGGACCTCATCGCCCGGCTGTCGACCTCGATCGCCGGCGGCGCCCCGCCGGACGTCTTCCTGCTGAACTACCGCTTCTACGGGCAGTTCGCGGCGAAGAACGCGATCGAGCCGGTCGACGCGCGGCTCGGTGCGTCGAAGGTCGTGCGTCCGGCGGATCTCTACCCGACCGTGACGGAGGCGTTCCGCTGGCGCGGGCAACAGCTGTGCCTGCCGTCGAACGTGTCCAGCCTCGCCGTTTACTACAACCGGACCCTGTTCAACAAGTACGGCGTTGCCGAGCCGAAAGCGGGCTGGACCTGGAACGACCTGATCGCCACCGCCTCCGCGCTGACCCGCACCGCGGATGGCGCGGTGGTCAAGGGGACGGAATCCGAGGCCGGCGCGCCGCGGGTCGCGGTGTACGGGCTCGGCGTCGAGCCGACGATCATCCGGGTCGCCCCGTTCGTCTGGTCCAACGGCGGCGAGATCCTGGACAACCAGCAGCGTCCCACCCGGTTCACCTTCGACTCGCCCAAGGCGCGGCAGGCGCTGCGCGACTTCATCGACCTGCGCATCGCCTACGGCGTCGTGCCCACCGACGAGGAGGTGGAGGCCGAGGACGACGAGTCGCGCTTCGCGAACGGACGGCTCGCGATGCTGCTGTCGTCGCGCCGGGTGACCACGACCTTCCGCCAGATCAAGGGCTTCGACTGGGACGTCGCGCCGCTGCCGACGTACGGCAAGGCCGCCGGCATCCTGCACTCAGACGCCTACTGCATCACCCGTGCCTCGCGGGCCAAGGACGCCGCGTGGAAGTTCGTGGAGTACGCGGTCGGCCCCGAGGGCCAGCGCATACTGGGCGGCACCGGGCGGAGCGTCCCCTCGCACATCGCGGTGTCGCGGTCGCGGACCTTCCTCGACCCGACCAAGCCGCCGCGCAACGCGCAGGTGTTCCTCGACGCGATCCCGACCGTACGGCGGGTCCCGACGATCTCCACCTGGCCGGAGATCGAGGACGTCACCGACGGCATCCTGGAGAACGCGCTCTACCGCGGCGACCCTCTCGACCAGGTCATCCGCGACATCGACGACAAGACCCGGCCGCTGTTCGCCCGTGGTCAAAATCCATGAGCGGTGTGCGCGTCGATGACGTCCACGCCGCGCACGGCGTCCGGGGCATCGACCTTTCGGTGGCCCAGGGCGAGCTGCTGGTCGTGCTCGGCCCGTCCGGCGCGGGCAAGACCACGCTGCTCCGGCTGATCGCCGGGCTCGCGCCGGCGACGCGCGGCCGCGTCCTCATCGCGGGCCGAGACGTCACCCGGCTGCGGCCGGGGCGGCGCAACGTGTCGATGGTGTTCCAGTCCTACGCGCTGTTTCCGCACCTGACCGTGGCCCAGAACATCGACTTCGGGCTGCTGGTCCGCGACACCTCCAAGGCGGCGGCCCGCGCGCGTACGAGGAAGGCGGCCGAAACGGTCGGCTGCGACCACCTGCTCGACCGGCGCCCCTGGCAGCTGTCCGGCGGGGAGCGGCAGCGGGTCGCGCTGGCCAGGGCGCTGGTCCGCGAGCCGGACGTCTTCCTGCTCGACGAGCCGCTTTCCAACCTCGACGCCGAGCTGCGGGTGGAGATGCGCGCCGAGCTGCGGGCGCTGCATGACCGGATCGGCGCGACGATGGTGCACGTCACACACGATCAGACCGAGGCGCTGGTCCTCGGGGACCGCATCGCGGTGCTGCGCGACGGGCGCGTCGAACAGGTCGGTACGCCGGATGAGATCTGGCGCACCCCGGTGACCAGCTTCGTGGCCCGGTTCGTCGGCTCGCCGCCCATGAACCTGCTGCCCGGCGGGCTGGCCGCCGAACTGGGGCTGCCGCCGGTCGAGGGCGACCGGCTGATCGGCGTCCGGCCCGAGGCGGTATGGCTCGGCGCCGCGAACGGCGGCGAGGCGGTCGTCACCCGGGTGGACGTCATCGGGTCGGACGCGCACGTCTATGTGGAGCTTGGCGGACGGTCGATCGTCGCCAGGGTCGCCGCCGACGATCGGCCGGCCGCCGGCGCCAAGGTGCGGGTGGCGGTGCGGCCCGGCGACGTCCACCACTTCGCCACCACGGGCGAACGAGTGGCGCCGCCGTGAACGAGCGACGCCAGTTGCTCCTCATGCTGGCGCCTTATCTCATCGGCCTGACCGGCCTGGTGCTGGTCCCGTTCGGCGTGACGCTATTGATGGCGTTCGCCGACTACGACATGATCCGCGCGCCGCGCTGGATCGGGCTGGACAACTTCACCGCATTGTTCGGCGACGAGGCCTTTCGCGCCGCGCTGCGCAACTCGCTGATCTTCGCGGCAGTCGCCGTACCGTTGCGGCTGCTCATCGCCCTGGGCTTGGCGTTGCTGCTGCACCGGCGGGCGGGCGCCGTCGGCGCGGCCCGGACGGCGGCCGTGCTGCCCACGGTGGTGCCCGAGATCGCCTACGGGCTGCTGTGGCTGTGGCTGTTCAACCCGCTGTACGGCCCGGTCAACCAGCTGCTGCGGGCGGGCGGCGACAACGGGCTCACCGTGTTCGGCCGGACGCCGCCGCAATGGCTGACCGATCCCGGTGACGCGCAGGCGGCGATCATCGTGATGAGCCTGTTCACGATCGGCGAGATCTTCGTCATCCTGCTGGCCACCCGCCAGGCGTTGCCGGGCGAGGTCTACGAGCTCGCCGCGATCGAGGACGCGACCGGCTGGGACGTGTTCCGCCGGGTCACGCTGCCGCTGATGGCGCCGGTCCTCGGGCTGTTGCTGCTGCGCGACACGATCTTGAGCTTCACGGTGTCGTTCGTGCCCGCGCTCGTGGTCACCGACGGCGGCCCGCCGCCGTACGGCACGACCTACCTGTCGCTGTTCGTCTACCGCAACGCGTTCGAATACCTGCGGTACGGCTACGCCGCCGCGGCGACCGTCGTGATGCTGGTCCTCACCGTGCTCGCGGTCGCCCTCCAATGGCACCTCATCCGCCGGTACCGGCGGCAGTACGGGCTAGCTCCGGGCTAGCTCCCGAGCCCGGCGGGGGCTGAAGCCGCCGCGGCGGCTACAACTGGACGAGCAGGGACATCGGCCCGCGGTGGTCCAGACTGGGCCGGAAGTCGATCCGCTGATCTGGAACGAGCTGGAGGCCGGGCAGCCGCTCGGTGAGCAGGCGAAGGGAAATTTCGATCTGCCGCCGGGCGAGAGCGGCGCCGAGGCAGAAGTGCGCCCCTAGTCCGAAAACCACGTGCTTGCTCTGCACCGGGCGGGTGATGTCGAATTCCTCGGCCTTTTCGAAAGCGGTCTCGTCACGGTTCGCAGCGGCCAGCCACACGGCGACCTCGGTGCCCGCCGCCAGCGGTTGACCGGCCAGGACCGTGTCCTGGGTGGCCTGCCGCAAGAAGATGTGCGTGGGGGTGTCATAGCGAGCGATCTCTTCAACCGCATTCGGGATGAGATCGGGTCGCTCGCACAACAGCCTCCATTGCCCGGGGTTGGACAACAGCCGCAGCAATCCGTTACCCAGCAGCGCCGAGGTGGTGATGTGACCGGGCAGAGTGATCAAGAAGATGATGGCGACCAGCTCGGCCTCTTGGTCTGGGGTGAGCGGCCGCATACGCCGCGACGATCTCACTCATGATGTCGTCGCGTGGCTCCGCGCGCCGATCAGTCACGTATCGTCCCATCAGGCCTTGGACCCGCACCCAGCTGCGGGCCGCCTCGATCTCCTCCTCCTCCGATTGGAACCTGTGCCCAATGGGCAAGGCGGCCGCGCGCCGGGTGTCGTCCCCGATCATCGTGAAATCCGATTCCGCGAACCCCATGAGATGGCAGATGACGTCCACCGGCAGCCGATTCGCGTAACCCGCCATGAAGTCCGCGGGGCCGGCGTCCGCTAACTCAGGGATTAAGCCCTCGGCCCGTTCGGTGATGTACGGCGTTGCCGCTTCGACTCGCTCCGCGGAGAAACCCGCCGCCGCCTGCGTCCGCCGCCGCCGGTGCGGCTCCCCGTCCATCGTGATGAACAAAGGGCACTCTGGATAGCCCTTGGCGAGCTCTTCGAAGACGCCGGGACTGAGAGGGGAGAAAGGCCTCAGCGCATTCGATGATCCATACGTCTTTCCATCGCGAAGGACCTTTCGCACGTCGGCGAGGCGCGTTACCACCCACGCGTCCAGCGCCGAAGAAAAGAAGATCGGCTTTTCCCGCCGCGCCCGCGTGTAAAACGGATAAGGATCCTCCAGGTGAATACCGAGCGGGTCATAATAATCACCGAGGGAATCACGCATCGAGACCGCCTCCTGCCAAGGCCGCATGCACCGCCCTTCGTACCGTAACTGCAAACCCGACACGGGACGAGATCGTCTGGTCACTCACCGGATGTCAGCCGATCTGCGCTATCGCTGCCGAGTTCTCGATCACGAAGGGACCGGCCGGTGGCTGACCGGGGCCTCTGAGGTGATGCGGCCGTTGGTGATGGTCATCAGGCGGGTGGCGCCGGCGATCTCGTCCGCCGGCATCCGCAGCAGGTTCTCCCTGACGACCAGGAGGTCGGCGTAGTTGCCCGGCTCGATCGTGCCGCGTTCGTGCTCCTCGAAGGACGCGAACGCGGCCTGGGAGGAGATCAGGCGCAGCGCCGTACGGATGTCGAGCCGCTGGTCGGGCAGCCACCCGCCGGGGGGCGTGCCGTCGAACTCGGTCCGCGTCACCACGCGCTGCAGGCCCCACAGCGGGTCGAGCACCTCGATGGCGAAGTCGCTGCCGCCGACCATCGGCAGCCCGGCGCGCATCATGTCGCGCCACCGGTAGGCCAGCCGCAGCCGGTCGCGCCCCAGCGCGTTCTCGGCGAAATGCTGGTCGGAGGTGGCGAAGCTGAGCTGGATGCTGGCGATCACGCCTCGGTGGATCATGCGGGCGAGCAGGTCGTCCCCGGCCACCTGAACGTGCTCGACCGACCACCGGTCGCGCGGCGTCACATGGTTGGCCTCGTAGGCGGCCATCATTGTCTTCAGCCCGCGGTCGCCGATCGCGTGGGTGGTGATGTTGAAGCCCAGCTCGCGGGCGCGCGCGACGTCCCGGTCGGCGCGCCGCTGCTCAAGGAACAGGATGCCGCCGCGCGGGAAGCCGTACGGGTCGTCGGCGTACGGCTCGCGCAGCGCGGCGGTGCGCGGGCCGAGCCAGCCGTCGGAGTACATCTTGACGCCCAGCACCTTGACCCATTCGTTGCCGACGCCGGTGCGCAGTCCCATCCGGGCCGCCTCCTCGATCGCGCCCCAGGCCACCCGCACCAGGAACCTGACCTTGAGCCTGCCCTCGTCGGCCAGCTGGAACAGCGCGTCCAGCGCGCCCATGTCGCGCAGCCCGGCCTCCACGACCGTGCTCAGCCCCAGCCTGGCCACCTCCTCCTGCATGACCAGCAGGTCGTTCTTCAGCTTTTCGGTGACCGGGCTGTGCGTGGTGCGGTCGACCGGCGTCTCGCCGCGGGCGTGGATGTCCACGTGCCGCTGCCCGACCTGACGTCGGCTTTCGAACGCGGCCTGCTCGTCGTGCGGCACGAAGACCGGACGGTACGCCTGCGCGGCCGCCCCCTCGACGGCGGTCTGGATGAGGTGGGTGTGCTGGTCGCGCAGCCCAGGCGCGACGAACGCGCCCTTGAGGTCGATGACGCGGGTGCCGCGACCCGCCCACCGCAGCACCCGGCTGTCGTCGCCCACCGCGACGATGCGCGAGCCGCGGACGGCCACCGCGGCGGCGATGCTGTCGCGGCGGTCGCCCGTCCACACCACCCCGGAGTGCAGCACGAGATCGGCGGGACGGCGCCGTCCGGACCGCTCGGCGGGGGCGGCCGCGGCCGGGGCGGCCATGGATCCGGAGGCGGCACCGGCCAGCACGAGGGCGGATCGGCGGGTCATCTGACGGGGATCGTTCACTGCGACTCCTTCGTCTCACGTTGTCGCGGCCCCGTGGCCTCCCCGCCGGAACTCTAAGATCAGCCTTAATCAACCGGGCCGAGGTGTCGACCCTCGCTCGTGACCGGATCCGGCTGCCCCGCTGCCCCCGCGTCGCCACCGGCGGGGCCCCACACGGTTTCGGCTAGTAGCCGTTGTGGGTGGGGTAGCTGCTTATATTCAGTTCATGTGCGCTGAGCGGGAAACCGGCTCATGATTGATCGGCCGAACGTCCGGATCGAGATCCACCAGAACAAATACCTCACGCCCGGTGACACCCAGGTCCACGCCATCGTGACGGTTGACAGCGAGCTGAAGGTCGGAGCCGTTCCGTCTCCCCGGGCGGCCGAGGTCATCATCGTCGATACGTCGGCGTCGATGGCGGGTGAGCGGTT
>CALAED010000403.1 GCA_937891035.1 uncultured Thermomonosporaceae bacterium
GAGGTGGTCGAGTTCCAGCGGGCGACGCGGCCGCTGATCGGCATGCTCGACGCGCTGGCGGCCGGGTTCGGGAAGTACGGAACCGACGAGGAGCTGCAGCGCTACCTGCGCGACGTGGCCGACCACGCCACCACGGTCTCGGAGCGGGTGGCCGGCTTCCGCCAGATGCTCGGCGACATCCTCACCGTCAACGCCACTTTGGTCGGCCAGCAGCAAAACGAGGAGATAAAGAACCTCACGCAGTCGAGCTACGCGCAAAACGAGGAGGTCAAGCGGATCTCCGCGTGGGCGGCCATCCTCTTCGCGCCGACGCTCATCGGCACCATCTACGGCATGAACTTCCATCACATGCCCGAGCTCGGCTGGGTCATGGGATACCCGTTCGCGCTGACGCTCATGGCCGCCGTCTGCGCCGCGCTCTACGTCGTCTTCAAACGCCGCGACTGGTTGTGACGCCGGTGGCGGCTCGGCGCCCGGCGCGTGAAAGGGTTTCACGTGCTCCCGCCCGGCGGGCGTCGGCCGCCGCCCGAGCCAGGCGGCCTGACATGCGGAAACAATCTTCGGCTCGGCCGCGGACCGGCCCGCCGCCCCCGGCGGACGGCGCGGCTATGCGCCAGACGACCGGGGCGTGTTAACGTCCCGGCGTCGAAAGCGCTTTCGTCCGGTACTGGTCAGCGATCACGGCCCCAGCAGTCGTTCGGCCAGCTGTAACCACTGGTGCCCGGCACCATCTCGGCCCGGGTGCCGATCGCGACCGAGCGAAGGGATTGTGCTGTGCGAAAGCGATGGAGGATAGCGCTCGCCACCCTTGTCGTCACGTTGCCGGTGTTGTTCACGCCGGCGCTGATATCGAACCCGGCGTCGGCGCATGGCGCGGCCATGGTCCCCGGCAGCCGTACGTTCCTGTGCTGGGAGGACGGGCTCACGGCGTCGGGTGAGATCGTGCCCAAGAACCCGGCGTGCGCGGCGGCGGTCGCGCAAAGCGGCACCAACTCGTTGTACAACTGGTTCGCCGTTCTGCGCTCCGACGGCGCAGGCCGGACCCAGGGCTTCATCCCGGACGGGCGGCTGTGCAGCGGCGCCGCGACGGTCTTCAACTTCGAGGGGTTCAATCTCGCCCGCAACGACTGGCCGGTGACGCATCTGACCGCCGGCGCGACCATCGAGTTCCGCTACAACAAGTGGGCCGCGCACCCCGGTTCGTTCCGCGAGTACATCACCAAGGACACTTGGAGCCCCACCCGGCCGCTCACCTGGAATGACCTCGAGCCGACGCCGTTCTCGACCGTCACCGACCCGCCGAGCGTCGGCAACCCGGGCAACGTCGAGTCGTACTACCGCTGGAACGCCACACTGCCGTCGGGCAAGACCGGCCGCCACATCATCTACTCGGTGTGGACGCGGTCGGACAGCGCCGAGACCTTCTACGGCTGCTCCGACGTGGTCTTCGACGGCGGCAACGGCGAGGTGACCGGCGTGGGCCAGGGCAACGGCAACACCACACCGGGGGCGTGCACCACCACGCTGCGCGTCACCAACTCCTGGTCGGGCGGCTACCAGGCCGAGGGCACGGTGACCAACACCGGCACCTCCACCCTCTTCGGCTGGACGGCGAGCTGGCTCATGCCGGGCGGGGTGACCATCTCCAGCGCCTGGAACGGCACGTACACGCCGGCCGGAGACCTCGCGACGGTCAGAAGCGTCGACTGGAACCGGTCGATCGCGCCGGGCGCCTCGACGACGTTCGGGTTCACCGGCAACTCGAGCGGCGCTCCAACCCTGCCGAGCGCGAGCTGCAGTAGTCCGTAGGCCCGGGAGCTGTCTCGGGATTCGATCCGGATGGTCTGGCGGCGCCACGACAGGGACGCGTCGTCAGACCTTCCGGTATTCCTGGCGGGTCCCGTCGAACAGCAGTTTCCTGCCGCCGGGCAGCAAGGTGACGTGCCAGTACGCCGCGTTGCGCGGAGTCGTGGACTGCCAGGCCAGCCGGAAGGCGCCCCGGCCGGTCGGGATCACCTCGCCCTGCCACAGCGCCCTGCCCCGCACCATCCACGCGCCGGTGCCATCGGCGCGGAAGACGAAGTAGTCCTTGGACTTGGCGGCGCTGAGCCACCGGCCGGCCAGCGCCCGCAGCTCAGCGGCCGACACCTGCGGCGGCACGGCGGCCGGGGGCGGCGTGCCAGGCGGCGGCGTCCGCGTCGTGGCCTCCGCCGGGCCGCCGGGGACGACGGGAGCGGTGGTCGCCGGCCCGGTGGGTGCGCCGGCCGCCGCGGGGCCGGTGCCGGTGCCGGTGCCGTCGTCGCGGCCCTGGCAGCTGCCGATGGCCGTGTTGGCCAAGATGGCGATGGCGGCCGCCGTCAGGCCGTAGGCGGCCGCGCGACCGGCGAGGATCGCCGCCGAGCGCGCGTCCACGTCTCACCTCCCGAGCCCGGGTCTCATACCGGCGTACGAGGCGGCCGTTCAGCCCGCAGGTGGATGTGCGCGTGGTCCGGCGAGCGTATAACCAATCTATGACAACTCCAGGGTTGCCGCGTGACGATCTTGCAGCGGCCCTTCAGGCCCGCCGGGAGCTCGGCCCCGACTACGACGCCGCGTTCGCCGAGTCGCTGGTCGAACGCGTCGACCAGACCGTCGCCGCCCGGCTCGCCGCCGCCGGCCGGCCCGCCTCGCCCGGCGACGATCCCGTGGCGGCGCGCGCGTACGAACGCGCCAACGCCGACGGGGAGCGCAAGGTGACCATCACGATCGCCTGCGTCTCGCTCGGCGTCTCGATCCCGCTCAGCGGGATCGCCGCCGGGATGCACAGCCTCGCGGCGCTGCTGATCATCTGGACCGGCATCGTCATGGTCAACCTGGCCAACGCGCTGCGTCGCCGGCCCTAGGTCTAGCCGACCACGGCCTCCTCGTAGCGGGGGCGCGTCGCGGACGCCGGATCGAACAGGGCGTGGGTCTGCATCCAGGCGTGCGTCTGCTCGAACATCTCGCGGGTATAGGGCTCGAACACGATCCGTTCGCCGGGGCCGAAGCGGCGCACGTCCACGCCGCGCCGGATGTCCTCGGGCATCTCCCGCAGCCAGTGATGCTTATACGGCTCCGGGCGCAGGTCGAGTTCGCGCTGCGCGAGCCGCAGCCCGGCGAAGTATTTCTCCACATCGTCGACGGCGGCGTCCTCGGCGACGAGGAACCCCATCATGAAGGTCGTGTCGACGAGCTTGCGGAAGCCATGCTGTTCGAGCACGTAGTACTGGGCGCCGAACACGTTCGCCGCCGCGATCCTGCGTTCGAGCATCAGCCGTACCCGGTCATAGGGCAGGCCGACGAAGCTCAGCTTGATCTGCTCGGGCTCCATGAACCGCTCGAGCCCCTGCAGCGCCGAATAGTGGCTGCCGGAGCGATGGCCGACGCCCACCGGCACGCCGGCCAGGTCCTCCGGGCGTTCATGCGGCGAGTCGGGGGGCACGAAGATCCCGGATGGGCACATGGAGTACGCCTTGCCCCACATCTTGCCGTGGCTGGCCGAAGACACGGCGTTGACGGCCCAATGGCAGGCCGCGGAGATATCGCACGAGCGGCCCTTTTCCATATCGTCGAAGGCGCCGGCGGTGATGCCGCCGAGCGCGGCGTCGGCGGGCGCGATCGACGAAGTGGTGTACGCGGATCCCGCCAGGCCCTCGGCCTCGAATTCGTAGTCGAGGCCGACTTCGCGGAAATAGCCGCACTCCTCGGCGACCCACTCCTGAAGCCGCACGTGCGGCTGGATTCGGAACGTCATGATCATCACACCTCGCGTCATCGGGGTTCGCGCCCGCTGGACTCCCGGGCCCCGCGCGGACACCCGCAGCGTTCCCTGGCCGACGGCCGGCTACCCGCTGCCGTCGATTCCTTCAAGTGATCGAACGTGCGTCCCCAACGGGACCGAGCGCACGTCCCTAAAGCGAGCGAGCCGCCGTTTCGGTCTGCTCAAGGTAGCCGTACAGGGCCGCGGAGGCGCGCAGCCGGCGCAGGCTGCGACCCCGCAGCTCCCGTTCACGCTTGGCGAGCTCGGCGAGCACGCGTTCCGGGCTGCCCGTAGTGCGCATCTCGTCGAGGACCGCCTCGATGACCGGGAAGGAGTAGTTGCCGCGGCGCAGCAGCGCGACGACGTGGGCGCGGCGCAGCTCGGACTCGTCGTAGACGCGATAGCCGGTGGCGCGCTCGCGGCTCGGCCGCAGCAGGCCGCGCTGCTCCCAGAGCCGCAGCAAGGACGGACGCGCGCCGATCGCGCGGGCGACCTCGCCGATCCTGATGCCGTGGAGCCGAATCGGGTCGGCCGCGTACGGGCTGGTCACGAGCGTCTCGAAGGCCCCGAGCAGGTTCGCCATCTCGGCCCGCTCACGGTCGAGCTCGGCATGGCTTCGATCCAGCGTCGCCAACGCGGCGTCGAGGTCGCCCTCGTGCACGGCACGCATGATCAAGCGGGTGCGGGCCCAGCCATGGCCGTCGGCCAACCGCCGGGCGACGGCGAGCGCGCTGGCATGGTGGACGGTGAAGATGCGGTAGCCGCTCGCCGTGCGCTCCACCGGCGGCAATATGCCGAGCTCCACGTAGTTGCGGACCTGCTGAACCGAGATTCCGGCCATGCGGGCGAGCTCGATGGCTCGCAGCCGGCCCTCGACCGGCTCGCCTGGCACCCGTTCCCACGGCACATGCCGAGCGTAACGCTTCTATCGCAGATTGCGACTTTTCCGGCGTCGACCAGCTCACCCTCCGCGGATCCGGCCCGGAAGACTCAAAGAGTTCAATCGCTTCTTGAATCGGCACGCGGCGGCGCCGGCGCGGCCACGTTGGCTATCGCGCCTGCTGGTCCATGCGCTCGCGCAGGCTCCGGGGCCGCATGTCGGTCCACACCTCATCGACGTAGGCCGAGCACTCGTCCTTGGTGCCTTCCATGCCAACGCGGTGCCAGCCCGCCGGCACGTCGTGCCCGGCCGGCCAGAGCGAGTACTGGTCCTCGTCGTTACGGAGCACTTCGTACCTGGCGTTGTCGTCCATCCGGCGATCCCTTCTCGAGAGTTCACTCATTCGTACGGTCGTAGCTTGTCAGGCGTCAGGCGTCAGGCGTCAGGCGTCGGGTCGGCCCCGCGCCGCGGGAACCGGCGCAACGTGGCGTTGACGGTCACCAGCGATGTGACGGCCGCGATGCCGCCGGCGCACACCAGCACCGCGGTCCCGCCCGAGACCACTTCGGTCAGCACCCCGCCCAGCATCGGCCCGATGGCACCGGCGACGCCGGTGAGCAGGCCGACCACGCCGCTGAGCCGGCCGCGCAGCTCGTCGGGGGTCAGCAGCAGCTGTTCCGTCATGATCGTGGTGTTCGCGGTCGGCGGCAACAGCGCCATCGCGAAGAACAGGGCGCCCATGAGATAGCCGCTGTGGACGAACACCGCGAGAGGGGTCAGCGCCGTCAGCGCCCAAAAGACGCCCGCGATGGACAGGTACGGGGTCATTTTGCGCTGCAGGTACGGAGCGATCAGCGCGCCCGCGATCCCGCCCACACCGAGCATGGCCGCCATGACGCCGATCTCTCCGGCCGGCACTCCCCTGGCCCGCGCCAGCACGATGATCACGAGATAGAAGGCGCTGAAGAACAGGTTGAGCACGACCGCGCACAGCGCCATCACCCGGATGTGCCGGTGCCGCCACACCCAGGCCACGCCGGCCACGATCTCCCGGTCGAACCGTTCCCCCGTCTCCGTACGCGCCGGCCGCGGCGGCAGCCGGACGAAGGCGAGCGCCAGCAGCGCGGCGAAATGGGCGACCAGGTCTGCGAGGAACGGGACGAACCTGCCGATCGCAAACAGGAACCCCCCGGCCGCGGTCCCCGACAGGTGCCCGAGGTTGCTGCGGGCCGAGTTCATCGCCACCGCCGTCGACAGCTGGTCGTCCCGCACGATGTTGGGCAGCGACGCGTCCTCGGCCGGCTCGAACAAGGCGGCGCAAAACCCGATGACCGCCGCCACCGCGACCAGTTGCGCCGCGCCGACCACGTCCCACCACACCGCGGCGACCAGGCTGGCGGCCGCGACGACCTGCGCCGCCTCACAGCCCAGCATCACCTTCTTGCGGTTCCACCGGTCCACCAGCGCCCCGGCGGGCAGGCCGGCGAGTAGTTGGGCCGCCGCGATCGTGCCGAGTACCAGGCCGGACGTCGCGGCCGAGCCGGTGATCGCGAGCACCAGCAGGGGGAAGGCGATCGTCGTGGCGCTGACGCCGAACTCCGACACGGCCCGGCCGCACCACAGCAGACGGTAGTCGCGGTTGCGCGAAAGCGGCGTGGCGGCCGGCGCGCCGGCCGGGGCGCCGGCGGGGGCCGCGGTCATGACGCGGCCTCCCGGCACTCCTGGGCGATCGATCGCAACGCTTCGACGAAGTCGTTCGCGATGGCCTCCACGCTGGAGCGGTCGAACAGATCGGGCCGGTAGTACCAGGCGAACTCCAGCCGCCCGTCTTGGGCGGCGCCGACCACTTCGAGGGCGGGCAGCGTCCGCTCGGCCGGGTCGTGCTCTTGTCCGAGCGTGGACTGCGCGCCCCGGTAGAGGCTCGTTCCGGGCTCGGCCGCCGACCGGGCGTCCCACTGGCCGAGGTAGTTGAACACGACCTGTGGCCCCGCCCCGGCCAATCGCGCGCGCGTCTCGGCGGTGCCGAGGTAGCGCAGCGCGCCGAAGCCGAAGCCGTTGCCCGGCACCGTGCGCAGCTGGCGGCGCACCGCCCGGACGAGGCCGCGCCACGTGGTGTCGGCGGCGTCTTGAAGGTCGCCGGGCAGGTCCAGGGCGACGGGGTAGATGCTGGTGAACCAGCCGACGGTACGGGACAGGTCAATGCCGTCGAGGATCTCCTCGCGGCCGTGCCCTTCCAGTTCGATGCACACGCGGCCGCGGCCCGTCCACCGCGCCAGCGCCCACCCGAGGCCGGTCACCAGGATGTCGTTGATCCGGGTCCGATAGACCGACGGCGCCGCTCGCAGCACCGTCTCGGTGTCCTCGGCCGTCAGCCCGACCGCGACGATCCGGGCCGACCCGGGATCGGGAGCCGGCGGGTTGCCGGCGGGCAGCGGCTGCGCGTCGAGCGCCGTGGCCCAGTGCTCCAGCTCGTGGTCGAGCCCGCCTGCGGCGACGTGCTCGGCCAGCCGGTGCGCCCAGTCGCGGTAGGAGGTGGTCTTGGGTCCGAGCCGGATGGGCTCGCCGCGCGTCGCCTGCAGATAGGCCGTCTCCAGGTCGTCCAGCAAGATCCGCCAGGAAACACCGTCGATCACCAGGTGGTGCGCCACCAGCAAGAGGGACGGCGGGCGCTCCGGGCCGCGGACGAACAGCGCCCCGCGCAGCAGCGGACTGTTGCCGAGATCGAAGCTTGCGTGGATCTCGTCGGCGATCCTTTCCATCGCGGAGTCCTGGCCGACGGCGTCCATACCGGACAGATCGTGGCGCCGCGGCCCGGCCGCACCGGCCGCGCCGGGGGGCGGGTTGTGCTGCCGCCACTCGCCGTCGACCTGTTCGAACCGCATCCGCAGCGCGTCGTGGTGGGTCAGCAGCGCGTCGAGCGCCGCACGCAGGGCGTCCTCGTCCACGT
>CALAED010000404.1 GCA_937891035.1 uncultured Thermomonosporaceae bacterium
CGAGGTTGTCAGAATGTGACGAGACGGGGGCCGAGCGCGACCTGCCGCTGAACCGTAAGCGGCGCGGCTCCGTACCAGACAGTGTCTCGCTCTCGAGCGAACGTTTCGAGGAGGACGCATATGCGACAGGAGCCCGCACCGGAGGTGGAATCGTCCACGGCGCACCCCGCGGCACCCATTCCGGATCCGACGCCCGAGGGGAGCAGCCGGCGCGGGCTCCTGGCGGGGGCCGGCATGGCGGGCCTGGCGGGCGTGCTGGTCGCGTGCGGCGGCGGATCGGGTGACTCGGACGGCGGCGGGTCGGGCGAGCCGGAGGGCGGTGCCGGCAGCGGCGCCGGCGGCGCGCTGGCGACCACGAGCGATATCCCCGTCGGCGGCGGCAAGGTCTTCAAAGACGACAAGGTCGTGGTCACGCAGCCCACGAGCGGGCAGTTCCGCGCGTTCAGCGCGGTCTGCACCCACCGCGGCTGCACCGTCGGCTCGGTCTCCGGCGGCACCATCAACTGTGCCTGCCACGGCAGCAAGTTCTCCGCCGCCGACGGCGCGGTGCAGGCCGGGCCCGCGACCGAGGGGCTGTCCGAGAAAAGCGTGAAGGTCGAGGGCAACAAGATCGTCTTGGCCTGAGCCGGGACGGGGCGAGGCGAGGCGGGGCGAGGCGCGCGCGATAGTCGGCCGCGGGCCGCGTCCTTACTAGTTCTTCCGCACATGTGTGGCCTGTCGGCGCATCGCACTAGGCTTGCTGACGTGGCAGATCCGGTGCGCTATCGACCCGCTCCCGGGTCCATTCCGGAGTCGCCGGGCGTCTACCGGTTTCGCGACGAGCGCGGTCGTGTGATCTACGTGGGCAAGGCCAAGAGCCTGCGGTCCCGCCTGAACTCCTACTTCGCCGACTTCTCCGGCCTGCACCCCCGGACGCAGACGATGCTGCAGACGGCGGCCCGGGTCGACTGGACCGTGGTCGCCACCGAGGTCGAGGCGCTGCAGCTCGAATACTCTTGGATCAAGGAGTTTGATCCGCGATTCAACGTTCGCTATCGCGACGACAAAAGCTATCCCTACCTCGCCGTGACCCTGAACGAGGAGGTCCCCCGGGTCATGGTCATGCGTGGTGCCAAGCGCCGTGGGGTGCGCTACTTCGGGCCCTACTCCCACGCCTGGGCGATCAGGGAGACGGTCGATCTGCTGCTGCGCGTCTTCCCGGTGCGCACCTGTTCGGCCGGCGTGTTCAAGCGGGCCGGCCAGATCGGCCGGCCCTGCCTGCTCGGCTACATCGACAAGTGCTCGGCGCCGTGCGTCGGCCGGGTGTCGGAGGCCGAGCACCGGCTGCTCGCCGAGGACTTCTGCGACTTCATGGCCGGTCACACCAGCCGGTTCATCAAGCGCCTGGAGCGCGAAATGCGCGCCGCGTCCGACGCCATGGAATACGAGCGGGCGGCGCGGCTGCGCGACGACATCAGGGCCCTGGAGCGGGCGCTGGAAAAGCAGGCCGTGGTGCTCGGCGACACCACCGACTGCGACGTCATCGCCTTCGCCGAAGACCAGCTCGAGGCGGCCGTACAGGTCTTCTACGTTCGGGGCGGGCGGATCCGCGGGCAGCGCGGCTGGGTCGTCGACAAGGTCGAGGCGGTCACGACGGGCGAGCTCGTCGAAGACTTCCTCATCCAGATGTACAGCGAGAGCGAGTCGGTGCCGCGCGAGGTGCTGATCCCCGAGCAGCCGCCCGACGCCGCCGCGATGACTGAGTTGCTCGCCGAGCAGCGGGGCGGGCCGGTACGGCTGCGGGTTCCCCGGCGCGGCGATAAGCGGTCGCTGTTCGAGACCGTCGGGCGCAACGCCAAGGAGGCGCTCAAGCAGCACAAGACCCGGCGGGCCAGCGACCTGACCACCCGCAGCAAGGCGCTGCAGGAGATCCAGGACGCCCTGGAGCTCGACCAGGCGCCGCTGCGGATCGAGTGCTATGACGTGTCCAACCTGCAGGGCACCAACATCGTCGCCTCGATGGTGGTCTTCGAAGACGGACTGGCCCGCAAGAGTGAGTACCGGCGGTTCTCCGTCAAGGCGACCGGCGGGCAAGACGACGTCCGGTCCATTCACGAGGTCGTGCTCCGCCGGTTCCGGCGCTATCTCGAAGAGCGCGAGGCGATCGGAGAGCTCGACCTGATGACCCAGAACGGCACCGGCGATCCGGCCGATCCGGACGCGTCGGCCCCTCCGGACAATCTGGATGATCCGAACGATCTCGCCGATCCGGGCGCGCCGAGAGCGGCGGGCGGTCCGATCGATCCCGAGACCGGCAAGCCGCGCAAGTTCGCCTACCCGCCCAACCTCGTGGTCGTCGACGGGGGCGCCCCTCAGGTGGCGGCGGCGCAGCGGGTCCTCGACGAGCTCGGCATCGACGACATCGCGATCTGCGGGCTGGCCAAGCGCCTGGAAGAGGTGTGGCTGCCCGGCGAGGACGAGCCGGTGATCTTGCCGCGCACCAGCGAGGGGCTTTACCTGCTGCAGCGGATCCGCGACGAGGCGCACCGATTCGCGATCACTTTTCACCGCGCCAAACGTTCAAAGAGCATGACCGTCAGCGAGCTCGACGACGTGCCCGGCCTGGGCCCGACCCGCCGCACCGCGCTGCTGAAGCATTTCGGCTCGGTGCGCCGACTGCGGCAGGCCACGCCGGACCAGATCGCCGAAGTCCCCGGCATCGGCAGGCAGACGGCGGAGACAATCGCGGCGGCACTGCACCCAGACGGGGGG
>CALAED010000405.1 GCA_937891035.1 uncultured Thermomonosporaceae bacterium
GAAGACCGTCACCAACGAGCAGGTGACCGCAGAGGAGCTGGGCGGCGCCTCGGTCCACAGCGTCCGGGATCATCCGACATTGGGAAATCCCCTTCTTTGGAGAAATCCGAGAAGCCTGTAGTCAGGCGATCACAATGGGTTGCATGGCGAAAAACCCTCCGACCGTCCGGATGCGTCGTCTCGGCGTCGAACTGCGCAAGCTCCGCGAGGAACGCGACCTCACCCTCGACCAGGCGGCCGAGTTGCTCAGCCTCTCCAAGTCCGCGCTCAACCGGATGGAGAACGCCCAAGTCATCACCCGCGCCCACGAGGTGAAGTACATCATCATGATGTACGAGGTTACCGACAAGGCGCGGCGCGACGCCCTGCTCGGCCTGGCCAGCTCGGGCCGCTCCAAGGACTGGGTGAAGCGCTACGGCGCCCTGTCCCCCGACTCGACGGTCGCCGATCTCGTCCTGCTGGAACAAGACTCCTCGGCGATCCGTGCTTGTCATCCGTTCGGCATCCCCGGTCTCCTGCAGACGGCGGACTACGCTCGGGCGGTCAAGGGCTCGATCCGGCTCGACCCGGCACGGGATCTGGACCAGGCCGTGGCCTTCCGGATGGCCAGGAAGGAGGTCCTGTCTCGGCCCGTTCCGGTGCGATTCGACGCGGTGATCGGCGAGGCCGCGCTGCGGCAGCGGATGGGCGGGGTCGGCACCCTGCGCGACCAGTTGCGTTACCTGTTGGAGGCTTCGCGCCCAGAGAACGTCACGGTCCGGGTGCTGCCGTACGAGGCCGCCAGGCACCCTGGCTTCGACGGCCCCTTCACCATGCTCGACGTCGAGGCCGGACACTTCACCGTCGTGGTCATCGACGGCCTGGCCCGGAGCGTCTATTTGGAGGATAATGCCGACGTCGAGCGCTATAGGGTTGCCTTCGCCGAATTGTGCGCACTTGCCCTGTCCGCGGCGGACTCACGTAGGCTGATCGAGCGAGTGCTCGGCGAGCTTGAGGCCGTGCCGGAGGAGGAGCAGGATGATCGTCTGGCGTAAGAGCAGCTACAGCGGTACGCAAGATGAATCGGACTGCGTGGAGGTCGCCGGGCTGCCCGGCCACACCGTGCGGGTGATCGGCGTACGCGACTCCAAAAACCCGGCCGGCCCCGTCCTGAACCTCGCCCCCGCCGCCTTCCGTACTCTCCTCCACCGCCTGAAATCCGAATATCCCGTGCCGTGATAAAGCCACGTGACCTATTCGAGAAGCTCTGCAGCGAGTTCCTCCAGTCTTCCGAGGAGTTCCGGATCAGCCTTTTCACTTACTAGCTTAGATCGGAGACCCCCGAACAACTGGTCGGCCGGAGCGCTGAGTGGTCTGTTAAGCACCTCCAGCACATCGAGGACCGTCTGGAAGTTGGGTCCAGCGAGGTCTAGCAGTATATATTTGTAGAGCAAATCGACTACTTTTTGTTGTCCGAGGTGGGGGGCATCCTCACGTAGCTGTCGAAGGAGATTGGACTGCCACCCCGGCGTACTTGGCCCGTGGATGAAGCACCAGTTGTAGAGCTGGAGTCGCAGATCGGGTCCATGTTCTTCGAACGGGGCCAGTCGCAGCTCGAGCAGGGCATTGGTGGGTGCTGATGTCATAAGCATATCTCCCCCCCAAACCTCTCCGACGTAATCGACGTACCTGTAGTACGGCACTATAACCGAGGTTAGGCCCCCGGGAGCGTCCATCATCTTGGCGAAGAACTCCGCGGTTCGGAGATACTTGCCCGCCTCGGAGTGAGCCGGCAACGTGAAGTCGTAGAAGTGCTGATGACTGCTACCAAGTGGCCCGAACGGAGCATGTGGCACCAACGAAGTGTTCTCATAAGGCCGTACCGGTGAATCATCCTCCCGTCGCGCCCATGGTTCTGCCCGCCGTCGCTGGTCGAGATCGACTCGCTGATATATACGCACGGTGTCCCGCAGTCCATTCCATTCGTGGTAGGAAAGCTCGCTCCACCATAGGCCTGTATTCCAGTCGCGTACCGCGATGGGGCCGTCGGCGCTGAGCACCGCGAGTACGGCCAGATTGCAGGAGAAGGCGGCGTGCCGGGCAGATGCCGGAAGGCGCGACGGTTCATAGTCGCCAAATGAACGAGCCGGCTGGGGATAGAGGGCATCCGGGAGGCGGTCGGTGACGAGGTCGCTGATGGCCGTCCGTTCAGGCGAGGGCAGCCGACGGAGTAGACCGGTGGTGAATTCAACAATCGCGGCGCTGCCGACAAGTGTGGCGAACGACAGCGCCGCCCATAGAAAACTGTCGTCGAGTCGGGTCGGCGTGGTGCGGCGCTCGTTGAACGCCCGCACTTCTACCAATTCTCGCAGCGTTTCAACAACGATCCTGGCGACCAGGAACTCACCAAAGGTGGCATGCAGAAATTCAAAGGCATGCTCCTTGCCGCCGTCGCGGAGTGCTCGCGATTCGTGCACGAAGAAGAACCGCCCGACAACGCGTTGTGTCGGGCTGAGGGGCTTGTCCAACCCGCCGTCTGCCGATACGGCGGGCTCCGGCAGCAGGGTGGTCAGATCTTTGGCCAGTTCGGCCTCGGTGACTACTTGCGCATGTCGGTTGAACATGGCCAGCGCCACCACTGCGAGCCGGCGCATCTCCGTCTCAATCTCGCGGCGCTCCGCATCCTCGTCCAGACGAGGGTCGTGCTTACGGACCTCGCGGCGAGCGAAGTCGGCGAGTAGCCGCTCGTACAGCTCGGCGCGGCTCAGGTCAGCGTCGGCGTTCTGTAAGGCATTGGCGCCGGCGTCGTAGAGCGCGAGCATCATCAGCAGAAGGGGCTGGTCGGCCAGCTCACGGTGGGCAAGCGCGGCTTCGAGCGGGAACGGCCGAACGCCGCGCGCCGCGAACGCAGCGGTGTTGGTCTCGTTCCAGACATCCAGCCATGTCGCCACCTGACCGTCATCGAACGGCTCCAGTTTCAGCATCACGCCGCCGCCCGGTATGCGAGCCCGGTCGGCGACCACGGTCCGGCTGGTCACGATGACGGCGACCGGGCGGCCGAGTTCGTGTTCGCGCTGCTGGAATTGGACGACCTGCTCCAAGTAGTCGGCTCGGTTGACGCCGGTCGCCTGCAACAACTCGTCGAAACCGTCCAGCATCACCACCGGCAACGCGCCGTCGGCCGAGTTGACGAGGTCGGGCCAGGTGATCTCCCGTCCGGTCATATCTCGGATGGCGTGCTCGATTTGTGTCTGGATCGGGGCGTCCGCGGGAACGCTTCGCAGTTCCACTCGAACAGGCAGGAAGTCCGTGTCGGCCAGCCGCGCGGCGAGCATCTTGGTGAGTACCGACTTGCCCGCCCCCGGATGGCCCAGCACCAGCAACGGCGTCATGGTCGCTTCCCGCCCCGTGAGCAGTCCCACAATGACCTGCTGCACTTCGCAGACGACGCCGTTGCCGGCCCACCAACTCTCATCTGCCGGCCGGGCGTTTCCTTTGTACGTGGAGACCCGGCAGCGCGGATTCACATAAGCGGTTTCCAAGCTCGGCAGCACGACTCCATCGGGAGCGTCACCGCCGCTCAGAATCGACGCCTGGATCCCCGACCGGTAGCGCGTCACCAAGTCGCTGCGGGTACGCTCGACCGAACCCCGCCCGGAAATCTCCCGCATAAAGGCCGAAACGCCCGCCAGCCCCGTGTTCAGGCTGTCCAGCCGGTCGCGCAGTTCGCCGCCTATGCGCTCGACAGTAGTACGCGTGGCGCGGTGGTCGGTGAGAGTCGCCCACACCGCGAATTCCGGGACCTCAGCCGCCAGCCGCCGGAAATTCTCCTCATAGCGTCGCAACGCGACCTTGTGCAGGTCGGCGACCTGGTCGGCGACCCGCTCTCCGTCGGTTTCGCTAAGAGCCTCCCAACAGGAGAGACCTTGGACGAACTCCCTCAAGTGAATTTGTGCAGTCGCATAGTGCTGAGTAAGCAACTCGAGGGTGTTCTCATATGGGGATTGCGGCTCAGGCAGGGCGATCAAGGTATGGAGCAGAGATTCGGTCAGGTTTCTATAGCGCGGCCCGGCGGATACCTCGAAGTCCACGCCCGCAGTCGCGCCACCAGACGAGATGGCCAGCCGCTCTTCTTCGGTCAACTCGAGATCGCGCAGGCTGATGGGGCTGCCCGGGGAGTCGAGCAACTCGCCCAGAGCCTCGTAAAACGACGTGATGACGACGACCGAGTGCGCGGCGACCAGACGCTGCGTCTGGTCGAAACGGCTCACCCCCGAGATCCGGTCTCGGATCGTGCGGACAACGTCGTTACCCCATCTCACCAACTCGTCCCGCACGCCAAAGAACGCCAGCGCGTCAAGGGTTCCTACCGATGCCACGGCAACAGCCGCGCCGCTCAATCGATCGATGATCTTGACGATCGCAGGCTCGTCATGACCGAGCAGGCGGACCGCATCACGATAAGAAGGCCCACGGTCGGAGAATCTGAACGCCATCGGTCCTCCGCGTCATGTATCACCACAACCCTGGCCATCATCACGTGCCGCCGAGATCACTCGTGCGGATTTGCGGGTATCTGCCTGCCAGGCGTGTTCGTGCCGGCGTCGTACGCCGTCGGCATCGTTCATGGCATCACCTCGGCCAGACCCCGCGCGGCCGGCGTTAACGGTGGATCAGGTGCTCATAGGCGGGACTTAGCCGATAGGACCTGCTCTTGCGCGCAGGAGTGATCAAGAAGTTGGGCTTGAACACTGATTCGCACTACGTGATCACGTTGATAAATAGTGAATAAGACGCTGTAAGACTGCCGGTCTGGGGCGAGGCGTGGCAGCGCCTCTGACTTTCGTCAGGTTCTCGGCGGGCGCCAGCGGTCGTGGCGGGTGGCCGGCTCGCCGTCGCGGATGAGTTGGAGGCGCGGCTTGGGCTCATCGGCGCGGCCGGCGCGGGGTTTGCGGTTGCCGGCCTGGTAGGGGGCGGGCCAGTCGGCGCCTGGGCCGGTGTAGTCCTGGTCGGCGGCGGCGTGCAGGGTCCACTGGGGGTCGTAGAGGTGGGTGCGGCCGAGGGCGCACAGGTTGGCCCGCCCGGCCAAGATGATGGAGTTGACGTCGTCGTAGGAGGAGATCGCGCCGACGGCGATCGTGGCGATGCCGGTCTCGTTGCGGATGCGGTCCGCGTACGGCGTCTGGTAGCTGCGCCCGAAGGCGGGCCGCTCGTCCGGGGTCACCTGCCCGGTCGAGACGTCGATGGCGGCGGCGCCGGCGGCGTGGAAGGCCTGGGCGATGTCCACCGCGTCGTCGCCGGTGATGCCTCCGTCGACCCAGTCGGTCGCGGAGATTCGTACGGTCATCGGCTTGTGGTCGGGCCACACCGTTCGGATCGCGCGGAAGACTTCGAGTGGGTAGCGCAGCCGGTTGGCGAGGGATCCGCCGTAGCCGTCGGTGCGGCGGTTGGTCACCGGCGAGATGAAGCTGGACAGCAGATAGCCGTGCGCGCAGTGCAGTTCGAGCAGGTCGAACCCGGCCCGGTCGCCCATGGCGGCCGCGCGCACGAACTCCTCGCGGATCTGGTCCATCTCGGCGCGGGTCAGTTCGCGCGGCACCTGGTTGACGCCCGCCTGGTAGGGGATCGGGGACGGCGCGACGACCGGCCAGTTGCCCTCGGGCAGCGGCTCGTCCATGCC
>CALAED010000406.1 GCA_937891035.1 uncultured Thermomonosporaceae bacterium
CCGCGAACTGCGGCTTGGGGCTGTGCTCGGTCATCGCGTTGGTGAGCGCACCGGACTCCGAGGACACACCGTCGCTGACAAAGCGCAGGTAATCTGTCAAGATCTGGTCCGCCCCCGGCACAGTCGCGTCCACCTGCGTGATCAGGCCGAGTTGTCCATTGGCCCGGTGGGTGAGAATCAGATAGCTGGTCACGGCGCGCAGCGGGTTGTCAGCAGCGATATTGTCCACGTGCCAACGGGCGTAATTGCGGGCAAGGTTCATGAACTCGCTCTGGTCGATGTCGTTCCAAGACCAGGAGATCGCGCTGAGCAGCAGCTCCTTGGGAGGCCGGGGCAACAGGCCGCGTGGATCGGTTCCGGTCGCGCCGGGCGAACGGAACCAGTATCGCGTGATCACCCCGAAGTTGCCGCCGCCACCACCGGTGTGCGCCCACCACAGATCGTGGTTGTGGTCTTTCGGGTCCCGCGTCGCGACAACCGCACGTGCGCGGCCGTCCTTGCCGACGACGACGACCTCGACCGCGTACAGATGGTCAACCACGAGGCCGAAGTCACGGCTGGACGGTCCCCAACCACCGCCGCTGACGTGTCCACCCATGGCGACCGAGTAGCACAAGCCGGCCGGAATGGTGACGCCCCAGTCCTTATACATTGTCTCGTAGGTCCTGAGCATCGTTGCGCCGGATTCGACCGCGACCGCGTTGCGCGCGGGATCAAAGTAGATCCTGTCCATTTGCGACATGTCTACGACGATTTGGACGTCCGGGTTGAAGATGAAGTCCTCGAAGCAATGGCCGCTGGATATAACGGTCAACCGCTTGTCATTGTGGACCGCTTCCTGCACCACCTCCACGACCTGCTCGGTGGAATTGACGATGCGCACAGACTCCGGTGTGCCGATGTGCCGCTCATTGCGGCCACGTACGCAGTCGGCGTATTGCGGATCGTTGGGTGTGACGCATGCCGCTGGCGGCACATAGGGTCTTGCGGCGTGGGCGGACATCTCATCCACGGACCCGCCGATTACCTGTTCATTCATCGCGAAAACCCCCTATTTCGAGTACCTGATGCGATTAAGAGCGAACCCTTCCGGACCATCGGCGGACGTCGCGCCCGTCCCGCCCACCGCGCATGGAGGACGCGCTGAGAGTCGAGAACTCGGGCAGGCGGGCCCCGGCCCCCGTCTCGCGGCGCATGTCTCGCACCTCCGCTCGAACCAAAAAACGCCTCACAGCGCGGCTCGCTCCGGCACGCTGACCGCGCATCCGACCCCGGCACGATCAACGGCGTGTATCACAGGCCCACCCGGTTTGCACAAATGAGGGGACTTGCGACGCATCCACGGTATAGAACCATGGCGAGGAATGCTGGAAATCTTGGTTGCCGGTTCTGGCCGCGGTCGACGGTGAACACGGCGGGGGTTTCGTTCGTCCACCGGCCTCGTCCGCTCGAATCGGAGGAGGCCGGAGAACGAACGATCATCAAGACCGCACCCAGCGACTCGATCACGGCGAATAGCGCGGCCGCGCAGAACGCCCAAGCGAATCTTCGGTAACGGGAGTGGTCCTGCGGCGAATTTCCCGTATGGGCGACCACTCCCCACGGTACGTAATTGGGTGACGGGATCGCTACGGGACGCGCGCCCCGACCGGCTCCGGTCACTTCGCCGGACCGGGAGAAGCGGCCTTGGTCAGGGTCTCCAGCGCGGCGTCCTTGGAGATGAACGCGCCGTCGGGTCTGGCGTAGGGCCGACGGGGGATGAAGGGTCCTGCCATCGCCGTGGTGATCAGCGCCATCACGACCATCATGGTGAACATACGGTTATCCAGGACGCCCATGCTGACGCCCACGTTCAAGATGATCAGCTCGGTCAGGCCGCGGGTGTTCATCAGCAGGCCAACGGTGCTTGAGTCGCTCCACGACATCCCGGTCGCCCGCGCCGCGATGACGACGCCGACGAGTTTGCCCAGGCAGGCCACGCCGATGATGGCCAGCAACTCCGGGATGCCGCTACCGCCGAGCCCGGTGATGTCAACGGAGAGCCCGACGCTGATGAAGAAGATCGGCAGCAGCAGGTCGGTGATGTGCTCCATCGGGATCCGCACGCGTGAGGCAAGAGCCTTACGGGAGTCGCGAGGCATGATCAGGCCGAAGGCGAACGCGCCGAAGATCGCGTCGAGCCCGATCTGGTGAGTCGTGTAGGCAGACAGGAACACGCCGGCCACGATGAACACGAGCAATCGCGGTGAGACATCACCGTCGCGGCTCGAGCGGCGGATCAAAAATCTGAGCAGCGGCCGCACGACCACCCAGAGCACGAGGGCGTACAGGGCGGAATAGCCCAGGACCCGCAAGAGAGGCGAAGGACCCGAGGAGACCGCCACGACCGAGACGACCGCGAGCATGCACCAGGCCACTACGTCCCCAACAGCCGCGGCGGCCAGCGAAATCACGCCCACCGGCGTCATCTGAAGCCGGTGCTCCACGATGATGCGAGCCAGCACCGGAAAGGCCGTGATGGCCATCGCGGTGCCGACGAACAGGAGGAACGCCGCTTTGCTGATGTGGTGTCCGTCGACGACCGCGTGATCGTGGTAGAGCCAGGTGGCCAGCACGATCCCCGTTCCGAACGGCAGGGCGATGGACGCCAGCGAGATGCTCAGCACGGCGCCGCGGCGCGTGCGAGCGTGTCCGGGGTCCATCTCCCAGCCCACGAGGAACATGAAGAGCAGGATGCCCACCTGTGAGATCGCCGACAGCTCGGGACGAACAGCGGCGGG
The DNA here is from genome assembly GCA_937891035.1 of uncultured Thermomonosporaceae bacterium. Classification (GTDB taxonomy): domain Bacteria; phylum Actinomycetota; class Actinomycetes; order Streptosporangiales; family Streptosporangiaceae; genus CALAED01. The sequence goes on from CALAED010000406.1 coordinate 2,781, forward strand.
GAACAAACGCGTCGTCAGATCCCCTGGCAGCAGGCCGAGTAAGCTCGGGCCGAGCGCGATGCCTGCGACGATTTCGGCTATCACCCGGGGCTGCCGTAGCCGGCGGATCAGAGGGGTGAGGGCGGCTCCTACCACCAGAACCACGGCCACAGCGGCGACGGTCTGGGCCAGAACTGCGCTGGAACTTTGGGCCATGATCCTCCTTAGGTCGCTTTCTCACGCCTCTTTGGCAGGCTCACCGTGGAAGCGGCAATCGTGGAACAGCCGGGCGTCCAGCTCCTCCCGGCTGCCCATATCGAGGACTTCGCCGACGAAGATGGAGTGATCGCCCCTCGTGGGTGGTGGCGCTGGAGCACTTTCAGCCCCAGTGAGGACGCCTCCCACGAGGGGGATCCGATGAGGTGTTGGTGATCACCGGTTACGACGTCGGGAGACGTGCGGTGCTCGCAGCCCCCACATCCGTCGTCTCCGGCACCCGGACCGGTCGTTCTTCGGTCACGAGGGCGGTTGTGTCGAACATGCTCCGAGACCGCCACCGCTTGTTGAGGTCGACACCCCACCAGCCGAGGCCGCGGAAGCCGCAGACGATCACCAGCGCGAAGAAGAGCGTATAGGTGACGTTGAGCTGCATCAGAAGCCCGTAAACGATCGCGACGGAACTGCCGAACATAAACTGGGCGCGTGGCTTCGCCGGCGTCGTTCCCGGGTCGGTGATCATGTAGTTGGTGAAGAGTACGAACGCGACCCCGGTCATCGCGCCGAGCGCGGAGAAGAGCGCGACGTCCCAGATGCCGTGCCGGATGAAGGCCTGGATGGCGAAGCCTCCCATCCAGCCGACGATCAGGGGCACCTTGCGAGTGAGCATGGCGTTGAGAATGGTGCCGGCGGTGATGATGATCAACGGGATCATCACTCGGAAGAACGTGTTGGCGTTCTCGGTGAACTCATACGGCGGCGCGATGCTGACCCAGGAGCTGAAGATGATCAGGACCGCCGCGATACCGAAGTTCGACGGGTTCATGAAGTGCCGCATCCGCCCCGCGATGGGCGCCTGAAATACATGCTTGCCGGCGACACCGATGAACACACCGATAATGACCGGCAGGATCTGGTTGTTGGCGTAGATCAGCATGTTGACGGCGAGCGCCGTGATGTGCGCCGGCAGCAGGAACTCGTACATGCCACGCGGTCCCGCGCCCAGGAACCGCGGCCGCCGCCGGTACGCCCATGCGCTGATCAATTCAAGCGTGATCTCGGTCGTGTACCCCGTCAGCACGGCGATGATCGGCCATAGGTATGGCTGCTCGAAGCCGAGGACGGCATAGCCGAAGACGTTGAAGACGCTGATCGATAGTGCGAAGTTGCGCAGTGCGAGATATCGCGGATCTGGCTTCGACTTCGCGGGTCTGACCTTCGCGCTCGACGCGCCGTTGTCGCCCGCAGGGTGTTGCAAGACGGCGGTCATCGGCCGGAAACCTCCTTAACGGTGCCGGTGAGCATGAGGTTGTGGATGCCGGGCCTGAGCGAGAGCGCCTGCTGGCGCAAGACTCCGTCGGCATCTCGCCACCGGATCTGGACGGAGACGGGGCCGGCGTACGAACCGAGCCCGAAATGGACATCGAAGCTGCGGAAACCGACGTGGCCGCCGCCGCCGTCGAGCTGCGAGATCTGGGTGCCCTGCGGCGTCGTGATCTTGACTGTGGCGCCGTAGGCGGGAGCGCGGAGCGCGTCGCGGGTGCTTGCGTCGGCCGGGTTTATGGACGGGCGGTAGAGCTTGAGCACGAGGGAGTTGCCGCGGCGCGGCGCCTCGTTGGCGTAGAACGCCGGCGGTCCCCATTGCCGGGCCACCGCGAAGTCCAATTTGCCTGTGCCGGTCGTGTCTCCGGTGGCGACCGCGCGAGTTGGGATCGGCACGGCGAGGCCCAGCGCGGAGCTGATGTTCACGTAGGTGCCGCTGGAGTTCTTGGCGTAGAAGGCGAGGGCCTCATGGCCAGAGACGTCGTCGCCGGGCTCGAAATTGGGCCACATCGCCGGGTCGGACATCAGATCGTCGTTCATGGTGGCCGCCTCTTGCAGCCAGTTCCACCGATTGACGCTGCCCTTGATGAAGCCGTCGGTCTGGATCACTTCCTGCTCGCCGGCATTGAGGAAGTCGGCCGCCTTGACGTCCCAACACCAGCCGGTCCACGCCAGTCCGTACTTCTGGGCCTCCTGCGTGAACGGGGCGATCCCCTTGTTGAGCTGCCGCGCCATGTCGGCATCGTCCTTGGCCTGGTTGACGAAGACGAAGTTGCTCTCCTGCAGGCCCCAAGGAACATTGATGTTGCTGACCAGGAAGTCGAACTTGCCGTTGCTGTTCACGTCGGCGAAGTCGACGCCCATTCCCTTGAAGGAGCCGTTTCCGAGCGCGAACGACTTCGGAGTCGTGGGGGTGAGTACCCCCCTGGCATCGGTGAACTTGATGTGGCCCGGGGTCGACTTGTTGTAAAGGAGATGACCGTGGCCGAAGTCATTGGCGATGTAGACCTCTGGGAGGGCGTCACCCGTGAGATCGGCTCCGGCGATCGCGAGCGTCCAACCGGTGGCGATCTTGAATGGGATCGCGCGCTTCTGTAGGACGTAGTTGGCCTGCGGGTTGGTGCCCGACGACGCGCCGACCCAACGCAGCACGTGATCGCCGCCCGCGTTGTTCGCATTGGAGAGGCTGTTGGGCATCACGACGTTCTTGAGCCCGTTCGGGTCCAGCACGTCTGAGTCGGGCCAATAGTTGCCGACGATTATCGACGGGTGCCCGCTGCCGTCGAGATCGCCGATATACACGGCATCCGTGTTCCAACGCGGGCCGTGGTACCTGCCGTCGAGCGATTGTCCGGGCATTAGTTCCCGCGGCACGTACGCGCTCGGTGACGGTGTCTTGGCGTCCGACCTCGGCAGGAACAGGATCGGGGTCCGTCCCCAGTAGGACACGAGGAAGCCGATGCGGCCGTCGCCGATGAAGTCGCCGGGCGCACAGCCGGTCGGCGCCATCGTCTCGTCGTACGGCAGCGGTGCCGGCTCCAAGGTGAACGGCGTGAACCGGTCGGCCGCCGGCGCTGTGGGCGTGTAGGTCACGATCACCTTGTTGGTCCGGGTGTCAACGATGCACATGCCGTTCGCGCGGCCGTGACCGGTGACGTCGTTGATGGCGATGCCGGCCCCGACCGCGGAGATCCAGGAGCGGATCTTGTAATAGGCCGGGTTCACCGGGCGAATCGTCTTCATGGGCTGGTTGTTGTAGCCGGGCGGCAGCGCGATGGGCAGCTCCCGGAACTTGTACTTCGCGGCGGTCTGTGCACCGCCGGATACCTCGACGGCGCCGTTCGCGGCGACGGAAAGCGACGTGCCGATGATGACGGCCAGCACTCCCGGCACCAGCCGACGGAGACGCTCACGTAACCTCACTGCTATCTCCTCCCGAAACAACGTTCATGAACATGTGGGGCGTCTCATCGAATGGGCAGGACGGGTAGCCGTACGCATGGGCGGAATGCCACGCGTGCCGGCGGGCGGGATGTAGGGCTCGGGGGGTATACCGCTTCCCATGGCCCCTGGCTGCGGCGCGGCACACTCAGCCGACCCCGGTCGATGAGGCCGCGCTCGGCTGGCTCTCGGCGCGGTCGAACTCGGCCAGTTCGTCCGCGAAGGGGGCGATCGCCGCAATCGGCGTCGCCAGTTCGCTGTGTGCGGCCAACGCCGGCGCCGTGTGGCGCCAATCGTTGTTGCGTGCGAAGAACACGTCACGCAGGGCGGAGGAGCTACGCCGCCACGCCTGGCGTGCCTCACCGAGCACGAAGGCCGCACCGTCGCGCGCGTACGTCCGCAGCGGGAACGTGCAGTTGTCCCGGTACGTCGCGTCGCCGTGGAGCCGGTACCAGGTGACGTGGCGAGCGCCGGCGAGCATGGTGAACGTCGCCGTCGCGGTCTTCTTGGGATCGCCGAAGCCCATGTACGGCGGCAGGAACTCGACCCCGCGGAACCGTGCGAAGACGCGCTCGCTCGCCTCCGCGAAGGTGATCTCGCCGGCGATCGCGGCGTCCATGTCGGCGCGCGATGCCTGTACTACGTCGACGACGCCTGGCAGATGGCTCCCGAGCACACCCATGCGGCTCGGCTCCGTCGTCTTCTGCAACCACGAGCGATCCTTCGTGTTGTGGTAATGCATCAAGAGCGACAACGGGCCGAACGTGCCGAGCAAGCTCCCCATGACCCAGTTGCGGTTCCACGCGTTCCAGGTGTCGTAGCTGGCGAACGAATCGAACGAGCCGGACACGATCGCGTCGTAGTGGTTGAACCCGCGGTTGACGACGTCCTCCATGGACTTGAACCGTTCGACGGCGTAATCGTCGTCGGCTACGGCCTTGAGCAGCGCCTCGGCGATCAAGTCGACCGCGACGACAAGCACCGACATGCCGCTGGAGTAGAGCGGGTCGATGAACGCGGCCGCGTGCGGGAGCTGGATCAGGCGGGGGGCGATCAGATGCGGTGACGAGTACTGGATGCGGCCCGACCTGATCCACGGCCGCGCGGCGTTCGCCTCGGCGAAGTGGCGCGCGATCGTCGGGTAAGCGGAGATGATCCGGCGGAACTCCAGCTCCGGCGTCCCCTGCGCCTCAGGATGCTTGCGCCGGTCGAGCATCAGTCCCACACTCGTCAGCGGGTTGGTGGCATCGCGGTGGTTGCTGAACGGTATGACCCACATCCAGCCGCCGTCGAAGACGTGGTGCATGGTGGACTGGCCGAGCGGCGAGATCAGGCGGCGCCTGTCCTTGGCGTCCAGCAGCAGATCAGCGCTTCTGACCCCCATCATGTGGGTGTAGATGGTGCGGGTGTCGGTGCGGAAGCGCGGCACCTCGTCGCGCATGCCGAGCTGGTCCGAGACCATCGACCGCATGCCCGAGGCGTCGATCAAGAGCTTGGCGTGGTAGCTCTGGCCGGAGTCCGTACGCAGTTCGACCTCGTCGTCCCCGAACTTAATGTCGGAGATGCGCGTCTGAGAGTGGAACGTCGCCCCGTACTTGACCGAGAGCGCCGCGAGGAAGGCGTCGGTGTCCTGGCGGAACAGATGCGAGTCGGGGCCGACGGGCGGCGTCAGCGTGCCGAACTGGTTGATCTCCTCGGGGCGGTTCTCCTCACCGGCACGGTGATACATGAAACCGAATGAGCGCTTCACACCGCAATTGCTGCTGACATGGTTTCGCAGCTTGTGGAACGTGCCGATCCATCCGATCTCCGGCACATCGTACTTGTTGGCGAGGATACGCAGACGTAGGCCGGTCTCCGGTATCAAGGACTCACCGATGGTGAACCTCGGATGGCTCGCCCCCTCGAGCAGAAGAGTTGATACTCCCTGTTTGGCGAGGATGCAAGCGAGCATCGAGCCACCGATTCCCGATCCGAGAATTGCCACTTCATATCGGTTCGTTAACATGGTTCCCCATCATTGCGATTGCCGGTGGATGAGCTTCTGGGAGAGCGCCCGCACTCGCCAACCAGCATGGAGCCGGGCGCCGCGCTCGTCTTCTCTTACCTTGCTGCAACTGAGAATTCGGCAACGGCAGAGCACAATCCCGGATCCTGTGCGGTGGGAGTCCCCCCGCTCAGCCTAGAGACCTCGGGCGCGCGTGGCTTCTTCCAAATTAACCGCAATTTCGAAGAAGCCGGGATGGGTTGTCAGCCGGCCGGTCGCCGTGCCGGCGCTTGACCATGACGACGCGCTTGTCGCGCGGGAACCGCAGCGCTCACGACGACCGCCACCCGGATTGTCACCCAAATCGATGACGGCGTCGACCACGAACCCGGGCGTTGACGCGTCACCAGGTCGGCACACAGGGTCACCGACTCCGGAAACCGGGCACCGTCACCACATCGATGCAGGCAACGTCAAAGAAGTATGACCGCAGGGGACGTGCGCATAATCGACCTGTTTATCCCACGCAGCTCTTAATGGTTGTGCGACGCGGGTGGGCATCTCGAGAGACTGTCATAACCGGAAATTACCGATCATGACAGGGTGCCGAACAACCGATCAGGCCAGTTTGTATCTAGGGGGACGGGGTCCAGTGGAGGAGATGTGTAGGGTGGCGGTGGAACGCGCGATAACGACGATGTGGGATCGTTACAGTGAACCACTGTCATTGGATGATATTGCCGGTACCGCCTTATTGAGCAAGTTCTACTTCTCGCGGGTTTTTCGCTCCGTCACGGGCACGTCACCGGGACGCTTCCTGAGCACGATTCGTCTGTACAGCGCGAAGAGCCTTCTGATAGAGACGTCATTGAGCGTCACCGAAATCGCGTATAAGGTCGGGTATAACAGCCTCGGAACGTTTACCACCCGGTTCACTCGGAGCGTCGGCGTATCGCCGACCCGCTTCCGGACAATGTTGCACACCGGCCTGCCGCCGATCTCGGCCCCGAAGACGGACGCATATCGCCGGTCCGGCGCGGTGCACGGCACGGTGGTACTGCCGCCGAGCGGCACGGCGCTTCGCGTCTACGTCGGCGCGTTTGGCAGCCCCATCGTCGAGGGGAGGCCGGTCTCCTGCGACATCCTCGACAGCCCCACCGACAGTTGCCGGGTGCGCGAGTACCACCTTGGCTCGGTGCCCGCCGGTGAGTGGCATATCCGCGCCGTCGCCGTCGCGGTGCGCTGGGCCGACGTCGATCCGCGGCCATGGACCCGCAATCCACGCTTCGTGGGCGCCGGAAAGCCCGTCGTCATGCGACCCGGCCAAACCGTCGAACTCGACATCCCGATGCGCGCCGTCGACCTGACCGACCTGCCGATCTTGCTGGCGCTGCCGGAGCTGGACAACCGAGTGTTTTCCGAGCCCATGCCGGCGGTGCGGCGAGACCCGGAGCTCGCGTCGGGCTGACGCAGCGTCATTTCGGCAAGCAGGGGTGGGCGCGCCGAACGCCGGGTCGCGAGATCTCTCGGACCTTTGGGCCTTCGGGCGATCCGCCGAGAGGAGAGAAAAGATGGCCAGTGGTTGGCGAGCGCTCAGACGCCGAATTCTGACGCCGAGTATGAAGGAGGCGCAGCTTTCGGTCCGTGGTTTCCACGCGAAAAGCCCTGCCGCGCGGACGATGCTGGAGACGATAGGCGAGACCTTCCTCACCGGATACGCATACGCCGCCGAGGCGCGCCATCCGGCGGAGGCCGAGGAGCGTCTTGAGCGACTACCGTGGCGGTTCCGCGGTTTCGCGTACGAGGGCGCCGGTATGGGCTTCGCGATTCGCGACGGCCTCCCGTTCGGAGGCCGCCATGTGCGCCGGTTCCTCGAGGGCAGGGCCAAAGACCACGTGTACATGGTCTATGTCGGGATCGGTTGGGCCATGGCCCGGCTGCCGCGGTTCCGCTGGGCGCAGGCGTCCGCCTCGGCGGCGGATCCGCTGCTGCGCTGGCTCGTGCTCGACGGCTATGGATTCCACCAGGCCTACTTCCACACCGACCGGTACGTGCGCCGGCAGTACCAAGAGCCGAACTTCCCCTGGCCGGCCGGCGGCCCGGCCCGGTACGCGAGCCGGGTGATAGACCAGGGCATCGGGCGGGCGATCTGGTTCGTCGGCGGAGCCGATCCGGACGTAGCCGCCAACTTGATCGACGCGTTCGACGAAAGCCGGCGGCCCGATCTCTACAGCGGCGCCGGCCTGGCCGCGACGTACGCGGGCGCGGTGGACGAGGCGGAGCTGCGGGCCTTCCTGCGGCGCGGCCGGGACCACCTGCCGCAAATCGCGCAAGGAAGTGTGTTCGCCTGCGCCGCCCGGTTCCGCGCCGGCCTGGTGACGCCGCACACCACCCTGGCGGCCGGCCTGCTCTGCGGCGTCACCCCGGAACAGGCGTCCGACCTGGCCGATGCGACCATGGCCGAGCCCTTCGGCATCTCGGACGTCCCCGCCTACGAGCTCTGGCGGCGACGCATCGCCTCGGGTCTCGCCGAGCTGCGGACCGCGCCGTGACGACCACGCGCCCGCCGGCCGCAAGGGCCGGCCATCGGATGCCCGGGCCGCCCCGCACCTCCACACTGACCGTCTTGGCCAGGATGGTGCGGAGCCATCTGAATGTCATGACGTGGGCGGCCGCCGAGTACGGTGACGCGGTCCGCCTGCCGCTCGGCCCCAAGACGCTCTACTTCTTCAATCACCCCGACCACGCCAAGCACGTCCTGGCCGATAACGCCAAGAACTACACCAAAGGGCTGGGCATGGTCCACGCCCGGCGCGCCCTCGGGGACGGCCTGCTCACCAGCGAGGGAGAGCTCTGGCGTAAGCAGCGCAAGACGATTCAACCGGTCTTCCAACCCAAACGGATCGCCGGTCAGCTCGGCGCCATCAGCGACGAGGCCGAGCAGCTGACGACACGGCTCCGCTCCTGGGTCGGTCAGGGCCAGGTGGACATGCGCGCGGAGCTGACCTCATTCACCATGGGCGTGCTCGGGCGCACACTGGTCGACGCCGACCTCGGCGCGTTCGAGTCGATCGGCGAGTCCTTCGAGGCTGTCCAGAACCAGGCGATGTTCGACGCCATCACGCTGGGCAAGGTGCCGCTTTGGCTTCCGCTGCCCCTGCAGATGCGCTTCCGGCGGGCCAGGCGGGACCTTCAGCGTATCGTCGACAAGCTGGCCGCCGATCGCGCCGCCAAGCCCCCCGGCGACGACGTCATCTCGCGACTGATCGAGTCGGTCCGCAACGAACCCGACCGGCGCGCCGGGCGGATCCGCATGCGCGACGAGCTGGTCACTTTGCTCCTCGCCGGGCACGAGACCACGGCCAGCACGCTGACCTGGGCGTTCCACCTGCTCGACGAGAACCCGGAGGCATGGAAGCGGCTGCACGACGAGGCCGTCGAAGTGTTCGGCCGCGGTCCGCTGACCATTGAGAGCCTGCACGGGCTCACCTACACGACGCAAATCCTCGAAGAGACCATGCGCTTGCATCCCCCGGTCTGGCTGCTTCCGCGGATCGCCCGCGCGGACGACGAGATCGGCGGATTCCCCGTCCCCGCCGGTGCCGACGTGCTGCTGTGCCCGTACCTGCTGCACCGGCACCCGGCATTTTGGCCGTCGCCTACGCGCTTCGATCCGGATCGATTCGCCCCGGCCGGCTCAGCGGGCAGAAACCGCTATTCCTACATCCCGTTCGGCGCGGGGCCGCGCTTTTGCGTCGGCAACAGCCTCGGCATGATGGAGGCCACCGTCGCGCTCGCGACGGTCGCCCGCGATCTGCGTCTGACAAAGGTACCCGGATACCAGGTGACCGGCGAGGCGATGCTGACCCTGCGGATCCGCGAGGGCCTGCCGATGACGGTACGCCCGGTGACCTGACGCGGTTCCGCCGAATACGAACCGGCCCGGGCGGATGATCCGCCCGGGCCGGTTCGTGTCGTCCGGCTACTCGCGCAGCCAGTCGGCCGCACGCTCGCCGATCATGATCGAGGTGAGGTTCGTGTTCGCGCGGACGGTGTTGGGCATCACCGAGGCGTCACAGACATAGAGGGACTCCAGCCCGTGCACCGCGCACCGCTCGTCGACGACGGTCGAGGGATCCTCCGCCGGCCCCATGCGCACCGTCCCGACCGGGTGGTACGCACTGTCGAGGCTTGTCTTGACGTATTGCCGGATCATGTCGTCGTTCTCGATCATCGCCTCACGGAGGATGACGAAGCCCTGCCCCAGCCCGCGGATGCCGGGGTGGTTCGCCAGCCGCCAGGAGGTGCGCACGCCCTCCACGAGAAGGTCGAGCTCCCGGCCACCGTCGCCGAGGAAGTTCAGCTCGATCTGCGGCTGCGCAAGCGGATCCGTGGAGGTCAGCCTGAGTGTCCCGCGGGAACGTGGCCGCTGCGACACCACCATGACGCCGAGGATCATCGTCGTCCCCGCGAGCATCTGGAGTTCGGGGAAGTGCGCCAAATCGAAGTGGTTCACCATGTAGTACTGGAGGTCGTTCGTCTCGTCGGAGCCGGCCGCGGTCGTGCGGAGGATCTCCTGCAGAAACGGGCCTGACGGGTCACACGCTCCGGGAAGCGGGGTCAGGAACGCGCCGGTTCGCTGGTGGTCGACAAGGTTCGCGCCGACGCCCGGCAGGTCGACGCCGCAGTCGATGCCGAGCCGCCGCAGGTCCGCCGCGGGGCCGATGCCGGACCGCATGAGGATCATCGGCGACGCCACGGCGCCGGCCGCCAGGATCACGCGCCGCGCGCTGATCGTCTCGTAG
>CALAED010000407.1 GCA_937891035.1 uncultured Thermomonosporaceae bacterium
CGGATCAGCCCGCCGGGCGCGCGCGAGGACACGAGGGAGCCGAGGTACACGCCGGGGATCGAGCCGGCCAGCAGGGCCGCGGTGATTTCGAGCTTGAAGTCACCGAACAGCAGGTGCCCGACCGCGGCCGACATCACCAGCGGCACCGCCTGGAGCAGGTCGGTCCCGACGAGTTGGTTGCCGGTGAGGCGCGGATAAAGCGCCAGCAGCGCGACGATCATCAACGAGCCGGAGCCGACGGACGTCATGCCCACGATCAATCCACCTATAATTCCGACCAGCAGAGTCGGGATCGGGCGTACGGAAATGGGCGGGGGCTCCGTCGCGGCGGGCGATCCGGGGGCGGCGGTGCGCCGCGCGCCCGCGTCCTGCCGTGTCCGGTCGACCAGCGCCATATAGGCCCGCGCGGCCAGTCCGGCGGCCGCGATGAGCAGCGCCACGCCCATGGCCTTCTTGATGACCGATTGGACGTCTTCGCCGCTGCCGAGCGCCTGTGCGACCAGCACGCCGCAAAACGCGGCCGGCACCGAGCCGACGCACAGCCACCCGACCAGCCTGAGGTGGACCGTGCCGCGTCGGTAGTGCACGAAGCTGCCGACGGGTTTCATCACGGCCGCCGCGACCAGGTCACTGGAGACCGCCGCCAGCGGGGAGACGCCGAAGAACGTGACCAGCATCGGGGTCATCAAGGCGCCGCCGCCCATGCCGGTCAGGCCGACGACGATGGCGACCAGGAAGGACCCGATCGCCATGGCGTAGTCAAAGTGCATGGTCCCCACTCTGCCCGGTTTGGTGTTTTCCAGCCCAGTCCGACTGGTGATCGCCTTACTGTCCGTCGTCGCGACCGGCCGTCGCGCCGTCGTCGTCCCCCGGCGGGTCGCCGTCAGCCGGCGGCCACCCAGCCGCCTTCGACCAGCAGGTCGAGCACGGCGGCAACCGCGTCCGCCGGCTCGATGCCGGAGGTGTCCAGGACGAGGTCGGCGTCGTCGGGCGGCTCGTACGGGTCGGAGACACCGGTGAACTCTGGGATGAGGCCCGCCCGCGCCTTGGCGTACAGGCCCTTGCGGTCGCGGCGCTCGCACTCGGCCAGCGGGGTGGCCACGTAGACGAGCACGAAATCACCGACGGCCCCGACCATCTCGCGTACTTCGCGGCGGGTCGCGGCGTACGGCGCGATCGGCGCACAGATGGCCAGGCCGCCATGCCTGGTGACCTCGGCGGCGACGTAGCCGATGCGGCGGATGTTGAGATCGCGATCGGCCTTGGAGAACGTCAGCCCGGCCGACAGCAGCCGGCGCACGACATCGCCGTCGAGCAGCGTGACGGTGCGTCCGCCGCGCTCGATCAGCGCGTCGGCGAGGCCACGGGCGATGGTGGACTTGCCGGACCCGGACAGGCCGGTGAAGAACACCGTAAGCCCGCGTTCGCCACGGGGCGGTCGTGCCGCGCGCAGCTCGCGCGCGACGGCGGGGAAGGTGTACCACTCCGGGATCGGCTCACCGCCGTCGAGCATCGCGTCCACATCGAGCGTCTCGGCCCGGACGTGATCGGGCTCGATCCGCGCCCTGGGCCGCCAGACCTCGACGTTATCGTCGTAGGCCCACGGCTCGGGCACCACGATCTCGACCGGCGTCTCATCGGCGAGCCGCTCGGCCAGTTGCTGGGCCGCCTCCTCGCCGGCCGGACCGCGCCCCGGCGCCGGCAGGAACAGATGGGTGGCCCCGTACGCGGCGGCGATGTGCGCGCGGAGCAGCAGATCGCGTTCGAGGTCGGGGTGCTCGGCCAGTGGCACCGGCACGATCAGCGCCTCGCCCGGCATCTCCTTGCGGATGGCGAGCAGCGCGCGCACCAGGCCGTCCGGATGCGCGCCGGTGAGCAGCGGCAACACGAGCACGGTCGCGCCGAGCTTTTCGGCGATCTGGCGCAGCTGGCCGGTCTGTTTGCGATGCAGCGGACCGCGGACGGGGACGGCGATCATGAGGCCGTCGCCGGACTTGGCGGCACGCACCTCGTCCGGCCGGCGACGCAGCCCGCGGAACGTGCCGTGCGCGGGCGGGCGCAGCGCGGTGACCGGCCCGGCGACCCGCGTCTGCGTGCCGGACGGCCAGATCTCCGTCACCTCGACGAGCGCGAGCGGGGTGCCCTCGGGGTCCTGCAGGACGAGGCGCCGTCCGGGCTCGGGACGCGCCGCCAGTTCGTCGGCCAGCTCGGCGGGCACGGCGAGCGTGATCGGCACCGGCCACGGCGTCCCGTCGGCGAGCCGCCGGCTCGCCAGCACGGACTCGCTGTCGCGGGAGCCGAGGAATCCGCGCAGTGGCGCGTAGCCCCCGGACAGCAGCAGCTCGAGATGGGCCAGCTCGGCCTCGCCAGGGGTCCAGGCCGGCACATCGCCATAATCTCCTGGCAGGCCAGGTTCTCCGGTCAACCGTCGCCTCCGATTCGCCAGGTCAGCGGCATCCTCCGGCGAAACGGTAACATCACAGTCGGTCAAATCACCCGGGCAAAGCGGTTCTCGGGCTTGCTGATCACCAAAGTGACTTCGCTGTGGTCCGCGGTGAGCCGGTTGCCGGACAGGGCGGCGACCACCTTGCCGAGCCGGCCGATCAGGCCGGTCCAGCGTCCGAAAGCGGCCACGGTGTCGGTGGAGACGTACTCTTCGGCGACCACCAGACCGCGCATCATGCAATACCATCGCATGCCCTTCCGCGAGGCGACCGGCTCGTACACCGCGTCGCCGACGCCAGTACCGACCGCATCGCCGACCCGGGCGCGCAGCCAGCCGGGCAGCGTCCGGTCGATGAAGCCGAACGCGGTGGCGCGGTCGCGCAGCCGCACGAGCAACAGACCGCCGGGCTTGAGGGCGGCGACGAACCGGTCGAGCACCAACTCGGCCTCAGGAATGCGCTCGATGAGGAACGGCGCGTGCACGACGTCGTACTCGCGCGGCGGCAGCGGCACCGTGCGCAGATCGCCGAGATGCCAGCAGTCGAGGTCGGATCGGCTGAGCGTGTGCGCGCGCAGCGCGGGCTCGTCGAGGTCGACCCCGGTGACGTGCCGCTCCAGGTCGCCCAGATCGAGCCCCCCGCCCCAGCCGCAACCGGCCTCCAACACGTGGATCGGCTGGAGCGGCCGCAGGTAGGAGTAGTCGCGGACGCGCTGCGCGAAGGGATCCCCGTCGTGAGTCGGCGCGGTTCGCAGGTCGGTCACAACTCCGCAGCGTAGCCGATCGATGGCATAGTGTGTGCGCAATCCGGCTTTGCCCGTGTCGCACCCCCGGACCGCGATACGCGGTGCGGGCGCGTAGGCTTGACGGTGCCCCCCGGGTGGCCGCCGCGCCGGGGTATTTGTCCTGCGCGGGCCCGCTCGCCCCGCGCCCGCTCCACCAGTGGCAGATGATGACGCTTTCCGGACTTGTTGACCTTGCCCCCGCCGACCCTGCGCTGCGGCGCGCCCTCGACGCCGCCGCCACGGGGCCGACTGGGCATTACGACCTCATCGCGCCCCCCGCGTTGCGCCCCCTGCTCGTCGCCGCCCTCGCGCGTCGCGTCACGGCCGCCGCCACGGACCGGGGCGGCCGGGGCGGCCCGGGCGGCGTCGTGCTGGCGATCACCGCGACCGGCCGCGAGGCCGAGGACTTGACCGCCGCGCTCACCAGCCTCCTCGCCTCCGACCGGGTCGCGCTGTTCCCCGCGTGGGAGACGCTGCCGCACGAACGGCTGTCCCCGCGCTCCGACACCGTCGGGCAGCGGCTCGCCGTGCTGCGACGGCTCGCCCACCCGGCCGGAGACGGCGCCGACGACGTCAACGACGCCGACGGCACCGGCGGCGCTCCGGACGGGCGGCTGGACGTCGTCGTCACCCCCATCCGGGCGGTGCTGCAGCCGCTCGTGACCGGCCTCGCCGACCTCGAGCCGGTACGGCTGCGCGCCGGCGACGAGGCCGAGCTGGACGATGTCGTGACCCGCTTGGTCGAGGCCGGCTATCGCCGCGTCGATCTGGTCGAAAAGCGCGGTGAGGTGGCGGTGCGCGGCGGCATCCTCGACGTCTTCGCGCCGACCGAAGAGCATCCGCAGCGCGTCGAGTTTTGGGGCGACACCGTCGAGGAGATCCGCTACTTCAAGGCCGCCGACCAGCGCTCGCTCGAGGTCTCGCAAGACGGCCTGTGGGCGCCGGCCTGCCGCGAGCTGCCGCTCACCCCGGAGGTGCGCGCGCGGGCCGGGGAGCTGGCCGCGCGGCACCCGAGCCTGGCCGGCATCCTCGACGCGATGGCCGCCGGCGACGCGGTCGAGGGCATGGAGGCGTTCTCGCCCGTGCTCACCGACGAGATGGTGCTGCTGCTCGACCTGCTCCCCGCCGGGGCCTACACCATGGTGTGCGACCCCGAGCGGATCCGGACCAGGGCGGCCGACCTGGTGCGGACCAGCCAGGAGTTCCTCGAGGCGTCCTGGGTGAACGCGGCGGCCGGCGGCGAGGCCCCGATCGACCTCGGCGCGGCCGCGTACAAGACCATCGATGAGGTCCGCGATCGCGCCGCCGAGCTCGGCATCCCGTGGTGGACGGCGACGCCGTTCACCCTCCCCGGGGCGCAGCCGGCGGACGACGCCGAGGGGCACCTGGAGGTCAGCGACGCGGACTTCGACGACGATGCCCTGACCATCGGCGCGCGGGCGGCCGAGACCTACCGCGGCGACACCGCCAGGATGCTGGCCGACGTCAAGGGCTGGGTGCACGAGGGCTGGCGGGTGGTGCTGGTCACCGAGGGCCACGGCCCGGCCGAGCGGCTCGCCGAGGTCGTCCGTGAGGAGGGGCTCGGCGCCACGGTCGGCGCCCTGCTCGCGCCGCCCGAGCCGGCCGTGGTGCACGTCGCCCAGGGCCGCATCGAGCACGGCTTCGTCTGGGAGGCGACGCGGCTGGCCGTGCTCACCGAGGCCGACCTGTCCGGGCAGCGGAGCTCGACCAAGGACATGCGCCGGCTGCCGTCGCGGCGCCGCGGCGGCATCGACCCGTTGCGACTGACCACCGGCGACTACATCGTGCACGAGCAGCACGGTGTGGGCCGCTACGTCGAGATGGTGAGCCGCACCGTGCAAGGCGCCACTCGCGAGTACCTGGTCCTTGAGTACGCCAAGGGCGACCGGCTGTACGTGCCGACCGACCAGCTCGAGGAGATCACCCGCTACGTCGGCGGTGAGGCCCCGGCGCTGCACCGGCTCGGCGGCGCCGACTGGCAGAAGGCCAAGGGCCGGGCGCGCCGGGCGGTACGGCAGATCGCCGGCGAGCTGATCAGGCTGTACTCGGCCCGCATGGCCAGCCCGGGGCATGCGTTCGGCCCCGACTCGCCGTGGCAGCGCGAGCTGGAGGACGCCTTCCCCTACGTGGAGACCCCCGACCAGCAGGCGGCGATCGACGAGGTCAAGTCCGACATGCGCAGGCCGGTCCCGATGGACAGACTGATCTGCGGCGACGTCGGTTACGGCAAGACCGAGATCGCGGTCCGCGCCGCCTTCAAGGCCGTCCAGGACGGCAAGCAGGTGGCGGTGCTCGTCCCGACGACCCTGCTGGTGCAACAGCACATGTCGACGTTCTCCGAACGGTTCGGCCCGTTCCCCGTCGTCGTCAAGCCGCTATCGCGGTTCCAGTCGGACACCGAGGCGCGCGAGACGATGCGCGGCCTCGCCGACAGCACCGTGGACATCGTCATCGGCACGCACCGGCTGCTGTCGCCGGAGACCCGGTTCAAAGACCTGGGCCTGGTGATCGTCGACGAGGAGCAGCGGTTCGGCGTCGAACACAAAGAGCAGCTCAAGCGGTTGCGCACGCAGGTCGACGTGCTCGCCATGTCGGCGACCCCAATCCCGCGGACACTCGAGATGGGGCTCACCGGCATCCGCGAGATGTCGACCATCCTGACCCCGCCGGAGGAACGACACCCCATCCTCACCTTCGTCGGTCCGTACGACGAAAAGCAGATCGCCGCGGCGGTGCGCCGTGAGCTGCTGCGCGAGGGCCAGGTGTTCTTCGTGCACAACCGGGTGCGCTCGATCGACCGGGTGGCCGCCAACCTGGCCAAGCTGCTTCCGGAGGCGCGCATCGCCACCGCGCACGGCCAGATGAACGAGCATCAACTCGAACAGGTCATGGTCGACTTCTGGGAGAAGAACTACGACGTGCTCGTGGCCACGACGATCGTCGAGTCCGGGCTCGACATCCCCAACGCGAACACGCTCATCGTCGACCGGGCCGACACCTACGGACTGTCTCAGCTGCATCAGCTGCGCGGCCGGGTCGGGCGCGGGCGGGAGCGGGCGTACGCCTATTTCCTCTATCCGCCCGAGGTGCCGCTCACCGAGACGGCACACGAACGGCTGGCCACCATCGCCCAGCACACCGAGATCGGCGCCGGCATGTTCGTGGCGATGAAGGATCTGGAGATCAGGGGCGCGGGCAACATCCTCGGCGCCGAGCAGTCCGGCCACATCGCGGGCGTCGGCTTCGACCTGTACGTCCGGATGGTCGGCGAGGCGGTGCGCGAGCTGCGCGACGAGGGCCCCGCCGAAACGCCCGAGGTCAAGGTGGAGCTGCCGGTCGACGCGCACATTCCGCACGAGTACGTGCCGGGGGAGCGGCTGCGGCTCGAGGCCTACAAGCGGATCGCCGCCATCGAGGACGACGATCAGGTCCTCGCCGCGCACGAGGAGCTGAAGGACCGCTACGGGCCGCTGCCGGTCGCGCTGCTGAACCTGCTGGAGGTCGCGCGGTTCCGGGCCAAGGCGCGGCGGGCCGGGCTCACCGACGTCGGCATCCAGGGCAACCACGTCCGGTTCACTCCGGTCGAGCTCCCCGAATCCCGGCAGATACGGTTGCAGCGGCTCTATCCGAAGAGCCTGCTGAAGTCGCAGACCAAAACGCTGCTCGTGCCGGTCCCCAAGACCGCGCCGCTGGGCGGCCGCCCGCTG
This sequence comes from uncultured Thermomonosporaceae bacterium, assembly GCA_937891035.1. Taxonomy (GTDB): domain Bacteria; phylum Actinomycetota; class Actinomycetes; order Streptosporangiales; family Streptosporangiaceae; genus CALAED01. Next base: position 6,957 of record CALAED010000407.1, read on the forward strand.
CGCGACCAAGAGCTGCTGAAATGGTGCACCGACCTGCTCGAGGCGCTGCTGCTCCCGGACCCGGTCGCCGCGTCGTCGGCGCAGGGGCGACAATGATCGGAAAGATTCGCACCCATGGATCACAAGGCAACACCCATGGATCAGAAGGCAAGAGGACAGTCGTGTTCCGTACAGCAGTGACCGCGGCCGTCGGCGCGCTCTTGGCCGGTGTCGTGCTGAGCGCCTGCGGCCCGGTGAAAATGGGCACCGCGGCGACCGTCGGCGACGAGCGCATCACCACCGCGCGGCTGGACAGCACGGTCGCGAAGTGGCGCGAGGAGTTCGCCGCCAACCGCCAGGCGGCGCTCGTACAGCAGGCGGCGGAGCAGCAGGGGCAGCGGCTCCCCTTCGACCCGGATTCGCCCCATCGCAGCGCGCTCTACCAGCTCATCGGGTTCAAGATCTGGGACGAGGTGGCACGCGAGCAGGGCATCACCGTGACGCAGGGACAGATCGACGGTCTGCTCGGCGGTCTGGGCGGGCCGTCCGGCGTGTCCGCCGCCGTACTGGCCAGCGACATCCCGCTGCGCCACACCAACGACGTCGCGCGGGTCGTCCTGATCCAGCAGATGCTGCTGCAGCGGTACGGCGCGGCCCCGAACGCGCAGGGTCAGCTCGACCTGGCCGCACAGCAGCGCGCCCTACGGCAGCGCGACGCTGTCTACTCGGCGGCGGCCGGCCGGCTCGACATCACGGTCAATCCGCGGTTCGGCGGCGGCTTCGACGCGCGACAGGTCTCCCTCAATCCGGTGTCGTATCGGCTGTCGAAGACGGAGTCGGGTACCGGCTGATGTCGCTGCTCTTCCTCGCCACCACCCATCGGGTCGCGCCGGGTCTGCTGAGCTGGCAGGCGTGGCGGGCGCTGCGATCGGCGTCCCGGGTGCTGGCCGCCGCGGACCATCCGCAGCTGCCGTACGTGCGCGAGGCCGACGTGCCGGTCGAAGTGATCGCGCCGGACGCGCGGGCGCTGGTGACGGCGGCGGCCGCCCAGGCCGGGCACGTCGTATGGATCGCGTCCCCCGACGGCGACGAGGAGCTGATGCGAGCGGTCGGCGCGCTCGCCGTCGCCGCGGACGAGCCCGTCGAGCTCGAAGTGATGCACGGCTCGTACGACCTGCCAGGCGCCAGGTTGCTCGATCTGGTGTCGGTGATGGACACGCTGCGGCGCGAATGCCCGTGGGACCGCAAGCAGACGCACGCCTCGCTCGCGCCGTATCTGCTCGAGGAGGCCTACGAGGTCCTCGACACCATCGAAAGCGGCGACCTGAGCGCGCTGCGCGAGGAGTTGGGCGACGTCTTGCTGCAGGTCGCCTTCCACTCGGTGGTGGCGTCGGAACGGACGGACGAGACCGCGTTCGCCATCGACGATGTGGCCGCCGCGATCGTCGACAAGCTCGTCCGGCGCCATCCGCACGTGTTCGGCCCGGGAGGTCGGTCGGGGCAGGTTGGTCGGGAAAACACAGTCAGCGCGGACAGCGCCGAGCAGGTGACCGCCAACTGGGAGGACATCAAGGCCGCCGAGCGGGCCGCCAAGAACGGCGCCGAGACGTCGATCTTCGACGGCGTCCCGATGGGCCAGCCGGCGCTGGCGCTGGCCGCGCAGCTGCAGCGGCGTGCCGCCCGCGCCGACGCCCCGCCGGAGCTGTTCGCCGCCGGGCGCGAGCTGGCCGCCGAGCTGTTCGCGCTGGTAAGCAAGGCCCGCGTCGAGGGGATCGACCCGGAGACAGAGCTGCGCGCCGCGGCACGCGAGTTCCGCGACCGCGTCGAGGCCTGGAGCCACGAGGCGGCGCCGGACGCGCGCTGACCGCTTCCGCCGCTTCCGCCGTTCGCCGGTGTGTCGGGGTTTTCAGCTGTTTCATCCGATTGGGCGAGCTGAGTGCCATTTGGCCGGAGGCGGGCGGTCGATTTGTTAGGAGAGCGCAATCTGACCGCTTTACTCTGATCATGTGGCGTACAGGGGCCGCTCGCCGAAGCGCTCGATCCAGGCGGTCAGGACAATCGGCGGCCTGGCGACAGCGGGGGTTCTCGCCGGTATCTTGGCCGCCCTCCTTGTGCTGCCCATGGCCTGCGCCGCCGGGGTGGGCGCGCGCGACTCGGCCAAATGGTTCCAAGCCATGCCGAGCGAGCTGAGCACGCCGCCGCTGCCGCAACGATCCAGGATCCTCGCCGCCGACGGTTCCCTGCTCGCCACCTTCTATTTCGAAAACCGCGTGGAGGTGCGCCTCGACCAGGTGGCGCCGGCCGCCCGGCAGGCCGTCCTCGCGATCGAGGACAGCCGGTTCTACGAGCACGGCGCGCTCGACGCCGAGGGCACCATGCGCGCCCTCGTCAACAACATGCGGTCGGGCGAGGTCACCCAGGGCGGCTCCGGGCTGACCCAGCAGTACGTCAAGAACGTGCTGTTCGAAAGCGCGGAGACGGACGCACAGCGCAAGGCGGCGCTCGAGGTCAGCCCGGCGCGTAAGCTGCGCGAGCTGCGCTATGCCATGGCGCTTGAGAAGGTGCTGTCCAAGGACGAGATCCTGCGCCGCTACCTCAACATCGCCTACTTCGGCGACGGCGCGTACGGCATCGAGGCCGCGGCCCGGCGGTTCTTCGACAAGCCGGCCGCGCGGCTGACGCTCGCCGAAGCGGCCACGCTGGCCGGCGTGATCCGCTACCCGCACGCGTACAACCCGCGTCTGCACCCGGGCGCGGCCAGGCAGCGCCGCGACACGGTGCTGGGCCGCATGGTCGAGCTCGGCTGGGTATCGCCGGCCGCCGCCCACGCGGCCGCCCGGCGGCCGCTCGGCCTGCGCCTGCACGACACCCCGAACGGCTGTGTGACCAGCAAGGCGCCGTACTTCTGCGACTACGTGCAACGCGAGATCCTCGGCGACCCGGTCTTCGGGCGCACCCAGGCGGAGCGGCTGCGACTGTTGCAGCGCGGTGGGCTGACGATCCGGACCACGCTCGACTGGCGGACGCAGCGGGCCGCCCAGCGCGCCGTCAACCGGCACGTGCCGCCGCGCAACAGCGCGCACAAGGCGGCGGCCGAGGTGCTCGTCGAGCCGGGCACCGGCGAGATCAAGGGAATGGTCATCGACCGCAAGCTCGGGCCGGACAAGCAGCGGGGCAAGACCTGGATCAACTTCGCCGCCGACCAGTCCCACGGCAGCAGCCTCGGCATGCCCTCCGGGTCCACCTTCAAGGTCTTCACGCTGGCCGCGGCGCTGAACGAGGACATGCCCTTCGGTGAGCGGCTGATGGCGCCGCGCGAGTACGTGCCGACCGGGTTCCGGGACTGCGCGGGCGACCCGGTGAACTCCACGAAGCCGCTGAGCAACGCCGCCGACGGGGAGGGCGGCAAGCGTTTCAGCCTCCTCACCGGCACCCACCACTCGGTCAACACGTTCTTCCTCGCCCTGGAAAAGAAGGTCGGCCTGTGTGACACGGTGCGCATGGCCGAGCGGCTCGGCATGCGCCAGGCGAACGGCGACCCGCTCAAGCAGGTGCCGTCGCTGACGCTGGGCTCCAACGACGTCTCGCCGGTACGGATGGCGGCGGCGTACGCGGCGTTCGGGGCGCGCGGCAGGTACTGCTCGCCGATCGCGATCAGGTCGATCACGGACGCGGCGGGCAAGTCCCTGCGGGTGCCGGCCGCCGATTGCCGCCAGGCCATCCGCAAGGGCGTCGCCGACGCGGTCAGCCACGTGCTGCGCGGCGTCCTCACCGAAGGCACCGGCGCCGGCCTCGGCATCGGCCGGCCGGCCGCGGCCAAGACGGGCACCGCGGACGACTACCGCGCGGCCTGGTTCGCCGGCTACACGCCGGATCTGGCGGCGGCCGTCTGGGTCGGCGACCCGCGCGGCGGCGCCAGGTATCCGATGGACAACCTCTGCATGGACGGGCGCTGCTACGGCGCGGTCTTCGGCGCGACGATTCCCGGGCCGATCTGGCGCGACTCAATGATCGGCGCGCTGCGGGGCGTGCCGGCGCACGGCTTCGCGCGGCCGCCGTCGCACTATTTCAGCAAGGGCACCGGCGAAGACGCCGAGAGCGTGCCGGACGTGCGCGGTCTGCCGGCGGCCGCGGCGATCCGCACGTTGCGCGAGGCGGGCTTCGACGCGGAGGTCGCGCCCGGCCGGGTGCCTTCGGACCGATACCGCGCCGGCACCGTCGCCCTGACGAGCCCCGAGCCGGGCGCCAAGGTCGAGTTCGGGTCGACCGTCACCCTTTTCCTCAGCAGCGGTTCGCCGGAAGAGCCCTTCCCGCCGTTCACCGAACCGCCGTTCCCCACGCCGCCGATCGATCCGCCCGGCCGGTTCCCGCCGCCACCGCGTGGACCGACGCCGACACCCACGATCTTCGACTAGGGCGGCGGCCCTCTATAGATCGCCATTAATCGGCGGTGTTCAGCCCCCAGCGGTCGCGGAGCGCTCGGTCGCCGAACCCGAAGAGCTTGTCGATCCCGATGCCGATGATCAGGATCACGATCATGATCGAGATCATGTCGGCGGTGTCGGTGAACTCGCGCGCGGCCGACAGCAGGACGCCCAGCGACTGGGTGTGCCCGATGATCACCAGCAGCTCGCCCGCCATGAGGCTGCGCCAGGCGAACGCCCAGCCCTGCTTGAGCCCGGCGACGAACGCCGGCAGCGACGCCGGCAGGATGAGGTGCCGATACAGCGCGGGTCCGCGCAGCCCGAGCACCTTGCCCGCCCGGAGCAGGATCGGCGGGGTGTAGTCCACGCCGGCGATGAGCCCGTTCGCGATCGACGGTGCCGCTCCGAGCACGACGACGAACAAGATCGCACTCTCGCTGAGCTGGAACAGCAGGATGGCCAACGGAAACCACGCGATCGACGGCATGGTCTGGAGCCCGGTGATCAGCGAGCCGAACGCCGCGCGCAGCACCCGCACCCGCGAGACCGCCGCCCCGATCAGCACGCCGATCACGATGGACAGCGCGTACCCGATCAGCGCCCGGCGCATGGTCAGCCCGACGGCGGCCCAGAACGTCCCGCTGGTCAGCTCGTCTCCCAGCTGGGGCAGCACCTCCGTAGGCCCGGGCAGCACCCACGGCTCCTTCCAGCCGCTCAGCACGACGAGCTGCCAGACCGCCAAGGCGATCGCGACCGCCGCGAAGGCCGGCCACAGCGCCGACCAAAACCGGGAGGTGAGGCTCTTGCGCGAGCCGGCCGCCAGCTCTAGGGCGTCGAGGCCGGTGATCTGCCGGTCGAGGGCGTTAGGGGCCATGGATTGCGGCTCAGGTGCGGCCATGGCGGCTCACCTCCTCTCGCAACCGGTCGGTGATGGCGGCGGCCAGCGTCGCCACTTCGGGCGAGTCGATGCGGCGCGGCCGGTCGAGACCCACGGTGAACTCCTCGGCGACCGAGCCCGGCCGGCTGGAAAGCAGCACCACCCGGTCGCCGAGCCGTACCGCCTCGCGGACGTTGTGGGTGACGAATAGGATCGTCAGGTCGCGCTCGCGCCAGATCCGTTCGATCTCGTCGTGCAGCAGGTCCCGCGTCATCGCGTCCAGCGCGCCGAACGGCTCGTCCATGAGCAGCACGGTCCCGGCGGACGCGGCGCCGGCCGGCGCGGTCTCGTCGATGGTGAGGGCGAGGGCGCGGGCCAGCGCCACGCGCTGCCGCATGCCGCCGGACAGCTGGTGCGGCCGTTTCCGCTCGAACCCCCCGAGGTGCACGGACGCGAGCAGCTCGGCCGCGCGTGACCTGCGCTCCCGCCGGGGCACGCCGCGCATCTTCAGCGCCAGTTCGATGTTGCCCGTCACCGTCAGCCAAGGGAAGAGGGCCGGCTCCTGGAACATCAGCGCCACCCGGGCGCCGCTCACGTCGATCACGCCGGCCGTCGGTTTGTCCAGGTCGGCGACAAGGTTCAGCAGCGTGCTCTTGCCGCAGCCGGACGCGCCGAGCAGGCAGACGAGCTCGCCGGGGGCGACGTCGAAGCTCACGTTGTCGAGCGCGAGCAGCGCGGCCGAGCCGGTGCCGAACGCCTTGGAGACACCCTGGAGCCTGACCTCGTTCACCGGCTCGTGCCGCCCGCC
>CALAED010000408.1 GCA_937891035.1 uncultured Thermomonosporaceae bacterium
TGTCGATGGTGAGCGTGCCCCGCCCGCCGCGCCGGCCGGACCGCACGAAGTGCCCGTTCGGCGGGCGCTGCGTCGTCAGCTTGGCCGCGCCCGGCAAGGCGAGGGCAAGCAGCTTGTCGTCCGGCACCTTCGCGGTCAGCGCCGCGGCGGCGGCGCGCAGCGCGCTCGTCGCTTCGGACTGCCCCAACCGGGCCCGAGCCGAGGACGCCGTGCAGATCTCCCGGCCGTCCACGTCCTCGCCCAGTGCCTTCAGTTCTTCGTCGAACTGGCGCAGCGCGCCGACCAGTTTCGCGTGCTCGGCGGCCATGGCGGGCGGCGGCGACTGCTGTCCCAACCGCACCGCGCCCTGGCCGGCCGCGCCTTCTAGCCTGGAGATACGCGCGGAAAGCTCGTTGATCGAACGGGCCCCACCGAATTCGGTCAAGGCCTTGTTGAGCGGGGCCGTGACGGCCGCCAGCGTCTCGCGATAGACCTCGGGCGAGACCGGCGCAGCCGTCCGCGTCGCCTTGGCATCGCTCGCACCACCGATGTTTCCGCTATCGCAGGCGCCAAGCGCGAACACAACGGTCACGAGCGTAGCGACTTTAAGGATGCCCCCGTACCACCCATTCATTCATGAAGTGTCGAATGTGGACATTATGGCCGTCAAGCGCTTTCCGGTGGCCTGAAGCGGCCGATTTTGATGGAGCAGCCGGGAACAAAATCAGCCGCGCCGTCCGGCGAGGTCCGCCGGATCGAACCGGATATCGTACGGCTCAGTCAACGCGAGCGGCTCCCCCGCCCGCGCCTCCGCGATCTGCACGTAACCCATCCCGCGCAACTTGAAAGCTGTCACCCGCGGTGCGCCCGTACCGTCGAGGTCGACCTCAAGATATAGCGGGATGCCGCCCTCGGCGTAACGCTGTGGCTTCCACGTCCGATCGAATTTGGTGTTTCCGGGGCTCAAGATCTCGACCACTATATGCACGTCGGCGGCGCGCACGACGTTGACGTGGTCTAGCGACGATGACGTCGCAAGGACAACATCCGGAATGAGGAGTTCAACGCCGATGCGCAGGTTGACCTCTATAGAAGTCTCCAGGTGCACCGGCGCTCCCGCCTCCAGCAGGTTGGAAAGCCTTCTGGCTGCTCTTTGATGCCGAGGGGGAGGCACCGAGGACACCACCAATCGCTCGTCGACGAGCTCGAAGCGCATCCCGTTGTCGGGGAGCTCGAGCACCTCATCGATCGTCCATGGACCGGCGTGGTAGTACGCGGGCGTCGCGAGCGCCTCCGTCATGGGCCGTTCACCTCCGTGCACACATCCAGTCTCACACGTATCGGGCGCTAACTCTACGCGCTCGCACCGTGACGGGACGTGGAAATGATCGATCAGGCGGAGGTCAGCGGACCTCGGTGATCTCTGGACCGCGTTGGAAGGGGTTGAAGTCCTGGCCGTCCGACTCCTCGTCGGCGTCCTCGCCGGTGCTCTCCTCGGCCCCGGCCGGCAGCGCCAGCTCCAGCAATTCGCGCGGTGGCATCGGCTGTTCGCCGCGCACCACGATCACGTTGCGGAAGACGTCTTCAAGTACCTGCCACTGCTCCTCTTCTTCGATCGCGGCGCCGCTCACCACGCCGCGCAGGAACCAGCGCGGCCCGTCGACGCCGAGGAACCGCAGCGGCTGCCAGGCGAAGCCCTGCTCGCGTACCTCCTCGGGCACCTGGTCCATGACCTCTTCGGGTATCTGGATCGGCACCATCGCGTGCAGTTCCGGGCCGAACGGCCCGGTGGCGTCCTGGGTCTGGCCGCCGGCCTGCTGGATCTCCCCGGCGGTCTCCCGGCGCACCTCGTCCCAGATGCCGGTGCGCTTGGGGGCCGCGAAGGCTTGCAGTTGCAGGCCGCTGTCCCCGTGCACAACGGTGACGGCCACCGGGCGCCCGCTCACCGGATTGCCCTCCTCGTCGACCTCGGTCGCCTCCAGGTTGACCTGGACCTCCAGACCGGGACCGATGGGCACCTGGATGGCACCGAAGTCGATGCGCTCCATGTCGGGCGCCGATTCCTCGGCGTCCCATGGCCCGCTCGCGGACCCGGCGCCGGCCACGTCCTCCGCGGCGGAATCGGTGGCGTCGAGTTCTGCTTCGCCGGTCACCTCAAGGTCGTCCACGAACTCCTCGTCGTCGCGACGACGGCGTCGAAACCCCACTTACGCTCCCCTTGTCTTCTGGTCGGTACTGCCCTGCACCGCGAAGCCGCCTGTCGAACCGAAGCCGTCGGTGCCGCGCGCGGCGCCGGGCAGCGCGGTGACTTCGTGGAAGACGGCCCGCTCGACGCGCTGCACGACCATCTGCGCGATGCGATCGCCGCGCCGTAGCCGTACGGTGTCGCGCTTGTCGGTATTGAGCAGGGTCACTTTGATCTCACCGCGGTAGCCGGCGTCGACCGTCCCTGGTGCGTTGACGATTGTCACACCCAACCTAGCGCCCAAACCCGAGCGCGGATGAATGAAGGCCGCGTAGCCGCAAGGAAGCGCGATCGCCACCCCGGTCGGCACCACGGCGCGCTCCCCCGGCGGGAGCTCGACGTCTTCGGCGGCGACGAGGTCGGCCCCGGCGTCACCCGGGTGGGCGTAGGCGGGCAGCGGCAGGGCGGCATCGAGCCGCTGGATCAGCACGTCCACTTCGCCCACGCGCGCACTCCGTTCGTCTGCTCGCCATCGTGTGAGGTCACGCCCGTAGGCGCACCCGACCGACCCTACCCATCGCTTCACCATCGCTTCGGCCGGCGCCGCGCGGCGCACGCAGCCACACGCGAACGGGAAGGTGTCACCGCGCGTGACCCTACCGGCTCCGCGCCGGTGCTCGGGCCATCGCCCCGCGCGCCCCGCCGCGCGAGGCGTCCGGTCGTACGGCAAAGCGTGACACTCCGGGCGATCGCGGCGGACGGCCACGCGACTGGCCGCCGCGCCGGGCCGCCGAGGTCAGCCGAGGTCAGCCGAGCGTCGCCTCGACGGTGAGATTGGGGTCGGCGGTCTCTTCGAGGACGAGGTCGGCGATGCGGCCGGCGGCACGCAGATCGGCCTCGACGAGCCGCACCTTGGCGACGACGGCGCCCCGGACCAGGGCGTGCGCCACGTCGGCGCGCATCGACACCTTGGCCTCGGACTTGGTCTTGCGGACCCGCCGCAGCACGGCGGCCGTGCATGCCAGCACCTCGGGGTCGCCCGCCGGCAGGTCGGCGGCCGCCGGCCACACCGCCCGGTGGATCGAGCCGTCCTGCCACCAGGACCAGACCTCTTCGGTGACGTACGGCAGGATCGGCGCGAACAGCCGGAGCACCACCGACAGCGCGGTGCGCAGTGCGGCGCGGGCGGAGTCGGCCGCCGGCCCCTCGCCATAGGCCCGCTGTTTGACCAGCTCCAGATAGTCGTCGCACAGGTCCCAAAAGAAGCGCTCGGTCCGCTCCAGCGCCCGGGTGTAGTCGTAGGCCTCGAACGCGGTGGTGGCCTCGCGCACCACATCGGCAAGCGTGGTCAGCATCGCCAGGTCGACCGGCTCGGTGACGGCAGCCGTCGGGGCGACGTCGCCGAGGCCGAGGACGAACTTCGACGCGTTGAGAATCTTGATGGCGAGCCGGCGGCCGACCTTGATCTGCCCGGTGTCGAAGGCGGTGTCGGTGCCCGGCCGGCCGCTGGCGGCCCAGTAGCGGACCGCGTCTGAGCCGTACTCCTCAAGCAGCGCGAGCGGGGTGACCACATTGCCCTTGGACTTGGACATCTTCTTGCGATCGGGGTCGAGGATCCACCCGGACAGCGCGACGTTGGTCCATGGGAGCGAGTCGTGCTCCAGGTGCGCCCGCACGACGGTGGAAAACAGCCAGGTGCGGATGATGTCGTGCCCCTGCGGCCGCAGGTCGTAGGGGAAGACCCGGCCGAACAGGTCCGGGTCGTGCTCCCAGCCGCCCGCGATCTGCGGGGTCAGCGACGACGTGGCCCAAGTGTCCATGACGTCGGGGTCGCCGACGAACCCGTCCGGCTTGCCGCGCTGGTCCTCGGCGAAGCCGGGCGGCACGTCGGTCGAGGGGTCGATGGGCAGCGCGTCCTCAGCCGGCACGATCGGCTCGTCGTAGATCGGCTCGCCGGCCGCGTCCAGCCGGTACCACACCGGGATCGGGATGCCGAAGAACCGCTGGCGCGAGATCAGCCAGTCGCCGGCCAGCCCCTCGACCCAGTTTTCGTATCGCGCCCGCATGTACGGCGGATGCCAGCTCAGCTGCCGCCCGCGAGCCAACAGCCGGTCGCGCAGCGCCGCGTCACGGCCGCCGTTGCGGATGTACCACTGCCGCGTCGTGACGATCTCGAGCGGCTTGGTGCCCTTCTCGTAGAACTTGACCGCGCGGGTCACCGGCCGCGGCTCGCCGTCGAGGTCGCCGGACGCGCGCAGCAGCTCGACGATCCGTTCCCGCGCCGAGTGCACCGTCTTGCCGGCGAGCTCGTCGTAGGGCCGGGCGGGCACGCCGGCCGGCGGCTCGAGGACGAGCCGGCCATCCCAGCCGATGATCGCCCGGGTCGGCAAATCGAGCTCCCGCCACCACGTCACGTCGGTCGTGTCGCCGAAGGTGCAGATCATGGCGATGCCAGAGCCTTTGTCCGGCTCGGCGAGGTGGTGCGCGACCACCGGGACCTCGACGCCGAACAGCGGCGTGCGCACGGCGCGCCCGAACAACTCCTGATACCGCTCGTCGTCCGGGTGCGCGACGAGCGCGACGCACGCCGGGATCAGCTCCGGCCGGGTCGTCTCGATGTGCACCGGGCGCCCTTGTGGCCCATGGAAGGCGATGCGGTGGAACGCGCCGGGCTGCTCGCGATCTTCGAGCTCGGCCTGGGCGACGGCGGTGCGGAACGTCACGTCCCACAACGTGGGGGCCTGGGCGGCGTAGGCCTCGCCGCGGGCCAGGTTGCGCAAGAACGCGCGCTGCGCCACCGATCTGGCCGTGTCGCCGATCGTGGTGTAGAGCGCGGACCAGTCGACCGACAGGCCGACCCGGCGCCAGACCTCCTCGAACGCCTTCTCGTCATGCTCGGTGAGCCGGTGGCACAGCTCCACGAAGTTGCGCCGCGAGACGGCGATCTGGCTTTTGCCCGGCTTGTCCGGCGGCTCGAAGCCCGGATCGTACGGCAGCGAGGGGTCGCAGCGGACGCCGAAGTAGTTCTGCACGCGACGCTCGGTCGGCAGCCCGTTGTCGTCCCACCCCATCGGGTAGAAGACCTCCCGGCCGCGCATCCGCCAAAAGCGCGCCACCGCGTCGGTGTGTGTGTAGGAGAACACGTGCCCGACGTGCAGTGAGCCGCTGACCGTCGGCGGCGGCGTGTCGATCGAATAGATCTCATCGCGCGACTTCGTGCGGTCGAAGCGGTAGATCTCACCGTCCGCCCAGCGGCGTACCCACTTATCCTCCAGACCGGCCAGTGCGGGCTGCTGGGGGACGGCTGCGGTACGTCGCTGTTCGGTCATGGGAACAAGGATATTGACCCACGGGCCGGTGCCGTACTCATATGGCCGCCATGCCTCGCTCCGTGTGGGGTAAGGAATGCGCGGAGGGCGGCGCCGCGGTCCGATAGCGTCGGTTGGCGTCGGCGCGCAACGCGCCGCGGAACGCCGCGTACGTCGGAGACGCACGCCGGCGGGCACGCTGACGAGCGGGGAGGATGCAATGGCGGATAAGGGTGACATCGGCTGGCGCGTGATGTCTGCGGGGGCGGCCTTCGCGGCCGGCTTCATAGCCCGCAGGGCGATCACCTTCGCCTGGAAGAAGACGACCGGCAAGGAGCCGCCGACCAACCCCGAGTCCCCCGAGACTCACATCGCCGAGGCGATCGGGTGGGCCGTCGTCATGGGCGTCGGCATGGAGGTGGCGCGGCTGCTGGCCACCCGCGCGGCGGCGAACCGCTGGGCCAAGGGCACCGGTGAGCTGCCGGCTCCGCTCCGGGCCGTCGCGGACAAGGCCGAGAAGACGGCGAAAGCGGCGAAAGCAAAGGCCAAGTAGGCCGCGGCCGGGTACCCGGCCGCGCGTCAGTCGAAGGCGCGTCAAAAGTCGCGTCAGTCGAGAGCGGAGCGGGACGGGGCGGCGCCGAGGACCCGGCGCAGGTCGACGCGGATCTCTTCGGCCAGCCGCCTCGTTGCCGTGCGGTTGAGCGCGCCGCCGGCGACGGCGCCGGTGAGGAACGGGCCGAGCGTGCTGAAATGGCGGCCGAGCGTGCGCATCAGGCGCCGGCGCAGCGCCTGCCGGGCGGCGAAACCGAGGGCGAGGGTGGCCGAGCCCGGCTTGAGGGGGTCGACGCCGCGCCGTTTGACCCAAGACTGGAGGAACACGAGGGCGCGTTGCCTGCCGTTCCCCGGCACCTGTATGCCGTAGACCTCGTGCAGTTCGGCGATCAGCTTCACCTCGACCGCGGCGACGACGACGGTTTCGGCGACGAGTTGGGCCGGGATGGTCAGCAGCAGGGGCGGCGCGGCGAACTGGACCGCGGCCAGTGCGCCGCCTGCGGCCCCGACGCCGGCCGTGCTCAACGAGGCCGCCCGGACGAGTGAGTCGGCGAGCTGCTCCCCGTGCAGCCCATGGTGATGGCGCCGCAGCGTTTCCAGGTCTCTGACCGGTACGTGCGGCGCCACCTCGGTCACTATGTCGGCGAGCCAGCGGCCGCTCGTGAGACCGCCCGTACCGGCCCGGCGCGCGTTTTCCGTCAGCAGGCGGACGAGCCGGCCGAGCAGGCGACCGCGGGTCTCGCGGTCGATCTCCTCCTCGCCGGACAGGCGACCGACCAGCTCCCCGATCTCGGCAGGCAGGTCGGGGGCCGGGTCGCCGTCGTCTCCGCGGCGGGCGATGTCGTCCTCGGGCACCGTGTCAGGCGGCGCACTCGCGACAGACCAGCTGCCCGTTTCTGTCCTCGGCCAGCTGACTGCGGTGGTGCACCAGGAAGCAACGCGAGCAGGTGAACTCGTCGGCCTGCCGCGGGACCACCTTGAAGCTGAGCTCCTCATTCGATAGGTCCGCGCCGGGCAGCTCGGTGACCTCTCCGGCATCCAGGTCTTCGTCGATGATGCTCGCGGCCTTGTCGGCCCGACGCGCCTGGAGCTCTTGAAGGCTGTCCTCGCTGAGATCGTCGTCCGTCTTGCGCGGGCTGTCGTAATCGGTAGCCATCTTGCTATCTCCATCCCCCTCGGTCTGTTGGTGCTCCCCGTCGCGCGGGTCTAACGCTCGGGAGGCTCGTCTTGTGCCCGATCCGGGCGGGAAATTCTGTCATGTGTCGTGACCTCCGACACTCGAGGCGCAACAGGGTTTATTTGTCACCCTCGTCACTTGTCCTGAGCGCCAGATGATCGTGGTTGCGTACCGCCGTGCGCCCAATACGCTCCGGCAGGCGGCGTCGGATCATACCCGCCCTCGGCATGTGTTGCCCGCCCGACCGCTCAGTACGCGGAAGAATGGGGATCCGTTGAACCAGACATTGCGCTGGAACGTCGGACTTGTCGCGATATTGTGCCCGCCTAGCACCTCGCGAGGGCTGGTAGGTCGAAGTAACGTAGTCGCCGTTCGCGGGCCATACGCACGTCAGCCGGGCGGATCGCATAGGGGGTTCACCATGCCGGACGCCGCTCCGCTGGAGCGAGGAGATCCGGCGTCGCTCGGGCGGTACGAGGTGATCGGCCGGCTCGGCGCGGGCGGGCAGGGTGCCGTCTATCTCGGCCGGGCGCGCCGCGGCGAACTGGTCGCCATCAAGCTGCTGCACGCTCAGATGGCCGCGGACTCCGCCGCCCGGGCCCGGTTCGCCCGCGAAGTGTCCGCGGCGCAGAAGGTCGCTCCGTTTTGCACCGCGCGCATCATCGAGTATGACCTGCACGGCGATCAGCCGTACATCGTCAGCGAGTACATCGACGGCCCGTCCCTGCACGACGTGGTCATGCAGGACGGCCCGCGCGGGGCGGCCGAGTTGGAGCGGCTGGCGATCGGCACCGTCACGGCGCTCGCCGCGATCCACGAGTCCGGCATCGTGCATCGTGACTTCAAGCCCAACAACGTGCTGCTGGCCGACGACGGTCCACGGGTGGTCGACTTCGGCATCGCCCGGCACTTCGACACCCACGAAAGCGCGGTCACCGCGACCGGCATGGTCGTGGGCACCCCCGGCTACCTCGCGCCCGAGCAGCTGACCGGGCACCAGCTCGGGCCGGGCGTGGACATCTTCGCCTGGGGCACCACGATGGTGTTCGCGGCCACCGGCCGCTCGCCCTTCGACGCCGACAGCCTGCCGGTCATCATCAACCGGATTCTGAACGAGCATCCGGATCTGTCCGCGCTGCCCGGTCCGCTCCGCGGCCTCGTCGAACGCTGCCTGCGCAAGGACCCGGGACAGCGGCCAAGCGCCATCGGGCTCCTCCAGGAACTGCTCGGCCACGTCGGCGCGGCGCCGGCCGGCGATGACGACGCGGCGCTGCAGGAGGAGGGCACCCGCATCGCGGCCGAGATGCCGGCGCCGCCGCCGATCGCGTCCGCCTCGGACGCATCGGGCACGTCGGGCGCGTCTGGGGCGGCGGCCGCGGCCGGGCGACCGGCGGCCCCGTCGGGAGCCATGGCACCGCCCGTCACGCCCCCGCCCATACCGGGCGCCCCCGGCCCGTTTCCCGCGCCGCCGGGCCCGCCGCCGCCCATGCCCACCACCCCGCCCACCACGCCGCCGCCGATGCCGGGCGCGCCGATGCCCGGCGTTCCCATGGGGTACGGGCCGAGCACACCGCCGCCGATGGCGGCGCCGCTGCCGCACGGGCCGCACACGCCGGCGCCGATGCGGGCCGGAGCGCCCCCGCGGCCGCCCCACCAGACCGGCTACCCCCGGCCGCACCGGACGAGCTCGGGCACGAGGGGGCCGGTGCTCGCCGCCGTTGGTTGTTCCGTCGCGTTCCTGCTGGTCATCGTCATCGTGATCGTCGTGGCCGCGGCCGTCGGATCGGACGACGAGCCGACACCGCCCTATTCCTCGGCCGGCGCTCCGGCCGACACGTCCAGCCCGTCCAGCCCGTCGCCCTCGCTGGGCCCCACGGTCACGGCCAACTTCGAGGGCACGTGGAAAGGCACCGGCTATCAGACCAAGCCGCGGGTGACGCATTGGAGCGTTCAGATCACGCTGGACGAAGGCCGGCGCTACGGCACCGTCCGGTACCCCGCGTGTTCCGGGCTCCTCCGGGTGACGTCCAGCTCGGTGGACGAACTGGTGCTGCGCCAGACCATCACCACGGGGAGGGACCAATGCTCGGTGTCGGGCTATGTGACCCTGTCATCGCCCGGCAGCACTTCGGTGCGGTTCCGGTACGCCGAGGCCGAGGACGCCGTGTCCCCCAACGCGACGGGGACGCTCTTCAAACAATGAAACGGCCGACGTTCAACTCGCGGGCGGCGCGCTGCGGCCCGCTCGAATTTTGGCGGGCGCATTGACCCCGCTGGCGTTAATGACCTTCCTGAAAATGACATTCCTGAATATGACCCCGCCGCCACATGAGGTTCCCTATGCCGCAGGCCGCGCCGCTACGAGTTGGTGATCCCGACCGCCTGGGCGCCTACCGTCTCATCGGACGGCTCGGCGAGGGCGGTCAGGGAACGGTGTACCTGGGCGCCGCGGCCCCGGAGACCAAGGACGACCCCAGAGCGGCCGAGGACCTCGGCGACCCGGGGAACCCCGGCGACCTCGCGCACGCCGATTCCGGGGACGGGGCGCCGGTCGCCGCTGGCGCCCGGGTGGCCATCAAGCTGTTGCACGCGCGGCTGAGCGGCGACGCCAAAGCGCGGTCGCGCTTCGCCGCCGAGGTGGCCGTGGCCCAGCGCGTGTCGCCCTTTTGCACGGCCCGCATCCTGGACGCCGACGTCGAGGGTGACACCCCGTACATCGTCAGCGAATACATCGACGGGCGGTCGCTGCATGACGTCGTGACCGCCGACGGGCCGCGCGGCGGGACCGCGCTGCACCGGCTCGCCATCGGCACCGTCACCGCCCTGGCCGCCATCCATCAGACCGGCGTCGTCCACCGCGACCTCAAGCCGAGCAACGTGCTGCTCGCCGCCGACGGTCCGCGCGTGATCGACTTCGGCATCGCCCGGGCGCTGGACGCGACCGGCACGTTGTCGAGCACGACGGTCGGCACGCCCGCCTACATGTCGCCGGAACAGATCTCGGGCGCGATGGTCGGCCCGGCGGCCGACGTGTTCGCCTGGGGCTGCACCATCGCTTTCGCCGCGGGCGGGCGGCCGCCGTTCGGCCAGGATTCGATCCCCGCGGTGCTGCACCGCATCCTCAACCTGCCACCCGACCTCAGGATGCTGGACGCGCCGCTGCGCGATCTCGTGGCCGAATGCCTGATCAAGGATTCGGCCGCGCGGCCGACCGCACAGGCCGTGCTGTTGCGCCTGCTCGGCCACGCGGGCGCGGTCCCGCAGGGCTCGCCAAGCGCGGCCGTGCTCACCGAGGGGGCGCAGGCGGCCAGTCCGAGTACCGCACCGCCGCCGCAAATGGCCCCCGCGGCTCCGGCGTCCGCCTCGCCCCCATCGAGCCCATCCGCCCCGTCCGGCCCGCCAAACCCGTCCGGCCCGTCAAACCCGTCCGGCCCGTCAAACCCGTCCGGCCCGTCGGCGCCGCCGCCGGGTCCGGCGCCGGCCCCGATGCCGGGCGGGCCGCCCGGCGGCTGGGGGGGCACACCGCAGGGCCCCTACAGCACCACACCCAGCGGGCGCGGGCATGCGCCGACGCAGCCGGACATGCCGCCGCCATACCGGCCGCTGGCCGGCCCGTACGCCCCGGCTCCGCCGCGCGAGCGACGCACCAGGCCGATGGTCTTGGCCGGGGCGGGTACGGCGGGCTTCGTGGCGCTCGTGCTGCTCGGCACGTTCGCCCTGATCAACCTCTGGCCGGACGGCCAGCCGACCACCACGCCGGGCGGCGGCAGGCCCGGCGGCACGTTGCGCATGGCGACGGGGCTCACGCCGGAGGCCATCGACCCGTCCAACGCCTCGTTCGGCGCCGATCTCCTCATCGCCAAGCAGTTGTTCACCGGGCTCACCGAGATCACGCCCGATGGGAGGGTGGTGCGCCGACTCGCCCAAGACCTTCAGCCGGACGCGACCTGCCGCAACTGGACCATCACCGTCAAGCAGGGCACAAGGTTCAGCAACGGCGAGGCTGTGGACGCGCAGGCCTTCGCCCGCGGCTGGAACCGCGCCGCCAAGTCGGCGGACGGATACGGGCTGCTCGTCATGGACGCGATCAAGGGTTACCCAGAAGTGAATACCGGCCCGGCCGAGTCCCTGTCCGGGGTCCAGACGTTCGCCGACGGCCTGCGGGTCGCCCTCACCCGGCCCGATTGCGAGTTCGACCGACGGCTGGCCACGGTGCCGTTCTTCCCCGTGCCCGCCGCGGCCGGCGACGTCAAGAACACGTCGTACAACAACCTGCCCATCGGCAACGGCCCGTTCAAGGTGGCGTCCTACACGCGGGGCGCCAGGCTCACGCTCGCGCGCAACGAGACGTGGTTCGCCGGCAAGGCCAAGCTCGACAGCGTCAGCATCGAGCTGACCTCCCCCGCCGCCGGGGCGGCGGCCGCCTTCGACTCCGGTCAGTACGACTGGGCTGATGTGAACAACGCCGATGTCACCAACGCCATGGCGCGGCACCGCACGGACGGCCAGTTGCAATCGCAGCTCATCGGTGGGATCGACTTCCTGATCCCGGTCACCGCCCGCGGTCCGCTGCGATCCAAGCAGGCACGCGAGGCGATCTCCTACGCCATCGACCGCAGGGCGCTCAGCAACGAGATATTCGGCGGCGTGCGCCCGCCGGCGACCGGTCTCGTGCCGCCGGCCGTGCCCGGCTTCCGCCGGAGCGGGATCTGCCCGTCGTGCGAACGGCCGGACCCGACCCAGGCCAGACGACTGGCCGAAGCGGCAGGCCTCGGCCCAGGCACCAAGATCACATTCGTGACGCGGAGCAACAGCCCCTCGGCGCAGGGCAACGACGAGATCGAGCGGCAGGTCGAGTCGGTCCTCGGGTGGCAGATCACCCGGCGGGACCTCGAGGTGACCAAGTTCGACACCTTCAAAGACGCGATGACCGGCGAGACCGCCACCGGAATGGGCCGGATCGCCTGGCTCGGGGACTATGCCTCGGCGTACAACTTCCTGCACTCGGTGATCGGCGGCGGGCAGGCGTCGGGCTTCTCCGACTGGCGAAACGCGAGGTTCGATCAATTGCTGCGCCAGGCGATCGAGACCAGAGACGAGGCCACGCGCAACCAGCTGATCCAGCAGGCCGAGAAAATCGCGCTCGACGACATGGCGCTGATCCCGCTGTGGGTCAGCGCACAGACCCGGCTGATCAACACCAAGAAGTTCACCGGCCTGTCCACCGACTACGACGGCGACCCCACCCTGGCCACCGCCGCGCTGAAGTGACGCGCTGACCCGGCGCGGGCGCCCGACTGACGCGCCGCAGGTGCCGCACTGACGCGGCGCGGTGGCGTGTCGGTGGCACGTGCCGCGCTGAAGCACGCGGGCCCTGCCCTGGGTGAATACTCGCCTACGGGGCGGACGGGAGACGGACGGTGACGATCAGGCCGCCGCCGGATCGCGGGGTGGCCTGGACGGAGCCGTGGTGGGCGTTCACCACCGACCGGACGATGGACATGCCGAGCCCGGCGCCTTTGGCCGACTCGGTGCGGTCGGTGTGCAGCCGCCGGAACGGTTCGAACAGCCGGTCCACCTCATACACCGGGATGGTGGCGCCGGTGTTCTCGACCTGGCAGGCGGCGAACCCCTCCAGCATGCCGGTGCGGACGAACACCTCGCCGTCGTGGACGTTGTGCTTGATCGCGTTTTCGACGAGGTTACCGACGAGGTGCTCAAGCAGGACGGGGTCGCCGATCGTGCGCGCCGGTGTCAGCTCGGTGGTGAGCGTTACCACGGGGACGTCGTCGCCGCGCTTGCGCACGGACTCGATCACGGTGCTGGCCACCTCGCTCAGGTCAACGGGCGTACGGGTGGTCA
>CALAED010000409.1 GCA_937891035.1 uncultured Thermomonosporaceae bacterium
TTCCGGTGCCGGCCCCCTGTCCGCCGTACCTCTACTTGGCGCACCTCCGTGCGGTGGCCACCGACGCGGCGGCCGCCGATTCGCCGGCCACCGGCCGAAGCGCCGCCCGATGGCCGCCGGTTCTTGGCGCCGGGCCCGTCATCCCCGGACTCGGCGTCCAGCAGTTCCCTGAGTCGGGCAAGACCACGGGCGGCCTGGCTTTTGACGGTGCCCACCGAGCAACCGAGGGTCCGGGCGATCTCGGCCTCCGACTGGTCCTCCCAGTAGCGCAGTACCAGCACCGCCCGCTGCCGCGGCCCGAGCCGTCGCAGGTGCTCGATGAGCGCGCCGCGCAACTCGACGGCGTGCGTCTCCGAGGAGGCGGCCGGCACCTCGGGCGGGCTGGGCATATGGACCTCCCGCAGCACCCGCCACCGGCGGGCCCGGCTGATCGTGAGGTTCACGAGAATCCGCCGTACGTACGGCTCGGGATCGGATTCGGCGTTCAGCCGGGCCCAGTGCCGGTAGGTCTTCTCCAATGCGGTCTGCAGGAGATCTTCGGCGTCCGCCCTGCTCGTGCACAACAGGCTGGCGGTCCGCAGCAGTGCGGTGCCCCGATCCGCCACGAATGCGACGAATGACTCGTCATCTCGGCGCCTCAAGGTGCTCCGTTCGAGTGAGAGTCCGGTTGGGAGCCGTCACAACCTAACTAGGTCTTGTCCACCGGCCCTCCGTACCGTACGCCCGGCTCGGCGCCCGAGGGGACGGACCGGCGAACAAGCCCTGCGGGTGCGGGCGGCCCCCCGCGCAGGAGCCACCCGCACCGGCATTCACCGAACCTCTTGCGCCTGCTGCTGGAGCTTCGCCGCAACATCGTGCAGCTGGGGCGCGTAGGCCGGGCTACCTTCCACGACCAGAGCGAAGCCGCCCTCGGAGTACCAGATCACCGCGCTGCCCAGTGGGGTCTGCCAGCCGCGCACGCCGTGCACGCTGACCGGAGCGCCGCCGGCGGGCAGCCGGAGCGCCTGCCGCAGCTGGTCGAGGTTGTAGGACCGCGGAGTCTTGACGCGCTCGACCTTCAGCCACTGGCCGGCCCCGCCGACCCACTTCACGGTGACCTTGCACAGCTTGTGGGTCTTGTTGTGGGTCTTGTGCGTGATGACCTCGACGTTCTTGGTGCCCTTGCCCAGGCCGCGCGACAGGATGAGCGCCTTCTCGGCAGGGCCGCCCAGCGCGATGGCCGGCTTGACCGTGTCGCAGTCGACCTTCTTCAGCGGCGGCAGGTTCGGCACGTTCGGCTTGGCCGGGTCAGCGGGCTTGACGTCCTTGGGCAGCTTGTTCGGCAGGCAGTTGTCCCCTGGCACCGGGGCCGGCTTGACGGGGTGCTGCGAGGCCGCGGGCACCGACTGCGGCAGGTTCGCCGGCACCTTGTTGGCGGCGTCGACCTTTTGCGCCTGCTCCTCCACGGTCTGCCGCGCGTCCTGCTGGGCGCCGGCCGCCGGGTGCTGCGGCACCGCGTGCTTCACGTCGCCCGGCTTGGGCGGACACTTGGGCGCCGTCGGGGCCGGGGCGGGGGCGGCGGGCTTGGCATCGGGCAGCTTCGCCCGATCCGACCGAAGTCCCGCGTCGGGCTGTGCGACCGTGGCGTAGGTAACGCCGCCAATGGCGAGCGCTCCGACACAAGATGCACCCACCAGCGCCGCCTTGAGCGTGATCATCATCTATCCCTTCTGTCCCTATGGACTCTCGCCCCACAATCACGCTCGGCCGCCCCGGCGGGTTGCACGGAGGCTTCAGAATTTCCGCACAAAAAGCCGCCCGTGTGCGGACAATCCCCGCCCGGAGGCGCTAGCTGCGAAAACACCGCGTACGGAAAGAGAGGACGTGGATCACCTCGATGCGGCGATGGCAGGAGGTGACGGTCCGGCACCATGTCGTCATGCAACGTCCACCGGGCCCCGGTGTCCCCGCGGCCGAGGCCAACCTCCCCAAGGCTCATCTGCACCTGCACTTCACCGGCTCGATGCGGCACGGCACGCTGGTCGAGCTCGCCCGCAAGTACGGCGTGCACCTGCCGGACGCGCTGGCCGTGGACTGGCCGCCGCGGCTGCACGCGACCGACGAACGCGGCTGGTTCCGGTTCCAGCGGCTGTACGACATCGCGCGCTCGGTGCTGCGCGAGCCGGCCGACCTGCGGCGGCTGCTGCACGAGACCGCTTCCGACGAGGCCGCCGAAGGATCGAAATGGCTGGAGATCCAGGTGGATCCGGCCGGCTACGCGGGGCGGTTCGGCGGCCTCACCCCCACGGTGGAGCTGGTGCTCGCCGCCGCCAGGGAGGCCGCGGCGGCCACCGGGGTGGGGATCGGCGTGATCATCGCGGCCAACCGCACGAAGCATCCGCTCGACGCCAAGACCCTGGCCAGGCTCGCGGTGCGGTACGCCGACCAGGGCGTTGTCGGGTTCGGCCTGTCCAACGACGAACGCCGCGGCCGCGCGTACGACTTCGACGGTGCGTTCCGCATCGCCAAGCGCGGCGGGCTGCTCGCCGTACCGCACGGCGGCGAGTTGCTCGGCCCGGCCAGCGTCCGGGCCTGCCTGGACGCGCTCGGCGCTGACCGGGTGGGGCATGGTGTC
Organism: uncultured Thermomonosporaceae bacterium; assembly: GCA_937891035.1. GTDB lineage: Bacteria > Actinomycetota > Actinomycetes > Streptosporangiales > Streptosporangiaceae > CALAED01. Next base: position 2,615 of record CALAED010000409.1, read on the forward strand.
CAAGCGGCCGACGACCCCGCGCTGGTGGACACGCTTGCCGCGCGCGGTGTGACACTCGAGATCTGCCCCGCGTCCAACATCGGCATGGGGGTCTTCGCCGCGCCGGGCGACGTGCCGCTGCGGCGCCTGTTCGACGCCGGGGTCCCGATCGCGCTGGGCGCCGACGATCCGCTGCTCTTCGGATCGCGGCTGGCCGGCCAGTACCGGCTGGCCGGTACGGAACTCGGTTTTTCCGACGCCGAGCTGGCCGAGCTGGCCCGTTGCTCGATCCGCGGCTCGGCCGCCCCGGCCTATCTGCAAAAGGAGACGCTGGAGGCCATCGACGCCTGGCTGGCCGCCCGGCGCCGCGGCGGCCCTGCCCCCTCGTGACCATGAGGGGCGTCCGGCCAGCGCGGCCGGTGGGTCACGACGTGATGGTGCGGACGCCGTCGATGACGAGCAGGACGCCGAACGCGGCGAAGGCGACGGCGGCTCCGATCTTGATGGCGCGCTCCGGCAATCGCGCGCCCAGCAGCCGACCGGCGCCGATGGCGAGCGCGTCGGCCGCGACCATGCCGATCGTGGACCCGGCCCAGACGCCGATCAGATCGACCGTCCCGGGGTTGCCGGCGGCCAGCGTGACCGTCGCCAGCATGGTCTTATCACCCAGTTCGGCCAGCAGGAACGCGCCGCCGACGGCCAGGATCGCCGATCTGGACGCGCCCGCCGCCCGCCGCCGTTCGTCTTCGGTGAGCTCGTCGCCGCGCATGGTCCAGGCGGCGAAGCCGAAGAACGCGACCCCGGCGAGGATCGAGAGCGGGCCGGTCGGCAGCACCGCCCCGACCGCCGCGCCGAGCAGCACGCTGAGGAGGTGGACGAGCGCGGTGGCGGCCGTGATCCCGGCCAGGACGGGCAGCGCACGAAAGCGCGTCGCGAAGGTCAGCGCCATGAGCTGGCTCTTGTCGCCGAGCTCGGCGACGAAGATCACGGCTAGGCTGACGACGAACGCGGTCACCGCTCGGCCTTGGCGATGGTCACAGCCGGACGCCGACGAGGACCGGCTCGTTGACGAGTTCGACGCCGAAGGCGGCGCGGACGCCGTCTCGTACCTCCCTGGCCAGGTCCAGCAGGTCGGCGGTGCGGGCCCCGCCGGGATTGGTGAGCGCGAGGGTGTGCTTGGTGGAGATCCGGGCAGGGCCGTGGGCATGGCCCTTCGCGAAGCCGGCCCGCTCGATCAGCCAGGCCGCGGAGGTCTTCGTCCGGCCGTCGGGCTCTGGATAGCGCGGGAAGCGCGCGTCGCCGCCGAGCCGTTCGGCGACCCGCTTCTCCAGGTCGGTGAGCTGGTCGGCGTCGAGGATCGGGTTGGTGAAGAACGACCCGGCGCTGCGCGTGTCCGGGTCGGCGGGGTCGATGACCATGCCCTTGCGGCGCCGCAGGTCGAGCACCGCGGCGCGGGCGGCGGCGAGCGGCACTCGCTCGCCCGGCGCGACGCCGAGGATCCGCGCCAGTTCGGCGTACTTGATCGGCGCCGACTCGGCCGACTCGTCGAGCGCGAAGGTCACGTCGAGCACGACGTACCGGTCCGAGCCCTTGAAGACGCTGTTGCGATAGGTGAAGCCGCACGCCGCCCGGTCGAGTGAGACGATCGTGTCGGTGGCGCGGTCGTACGCCCGGACCTCGATGATCGTCTCGCTGACGTCCTGCCCGTACGCGCCGACGTTTTGGATGGGGGTGGCGCCGAGCCGACCCGGGATGCCGGACAGGCATTCGACGCCGGCGAGCCCGGCGCGGACGCAGCGGTCAACGAAGGGCTCCCACTCCTCGCCCGCCTGGGCTCGCAGCACCCCGTCGCCCAGCACGTCCACGCCGCGGGTGGCGACGTGGACGACCGTGCCATCGAAACCATCGTCGGAGATGACGAGGTTGCTGCCGCCGCCGAGCACGAGCACGGGCTCGCCGCGCCGGTCGGCCATGCGGATCTCGCCGACCAGTTCGTCCGTGGTGACCGCCTCGGCGAATCGGCGGGCCGGGCCGCCGAGCCGCAGCGTCGTGTACCCGGCCAGTGTCACCTGCTCAGCGAGGACCACCACGTCAGGCTAGGCGAGGCGAACCGTGGCCTTGGCCCGGGTCAGCACCTTTTCGCCCTGCGCGCGGGTGGTCAGCGCGAGCACGATCAGGTTGTCGTCGAGCTTCTTTTCCACCACTCCGCTGATCTCGAGCTCGGTGCCGGCGTCGTCGGGCACGACGACCATGCCGGAGAACCGGACGCCGAAGTCCACGACCGCGCCGGGGTCGCCCACCCAGTCGGTGACGTACTTGCCGGCCTGCGCCATCGTGTACATGCCGTGCGCGATCACGTCCGGCAGGCCGACGGACTTGGCGAAGCTCTCGCGCCAGTGGATGGGGTTGAAGTCGCCGGAGGCGCCCGCGTACTTCACGAGATCGATGCGGTCCACCTTGTAGGTCTGCGGCGGCAGCGCCGCGCCTTCTTCGATTTCGTCGTACTTCACCTGTGCCGTCATGCCGCACCCGCGCGTTCGACAAGGGAGTTGTATGCGGTGCAGATGTGCGCGCCGTCGACCGTCTTGACCTCGGTCTCGATCGTCAGCAGCTCATTGCGGCCGGCGGCCCTGATCTCGGTGATGGTCGACTCGCACACGACCACGTCACCGGCGTACAACGGGCGCTCGTAGACGAACCGCTGCTCACCATGGACCACCATCGCGAAGTTGATCCCGAGTTCGGGCGAGGTCAGCACCGAACCGGTGTCGCCCAGCGCGAAGATGACGGGGAACGTCGGCGGAGCCACCACATCGGGATGACCGCTCGCCTGCGCGGCGGCACGATCGCGGTAAACGGGGTTGGAGTCGCCGATCGCGTCTGCGAACTCCCGGATCTTGACCCTGCTGACCTCGTACGGATCGGTGGGCGGGAAGGTACGCCCGATGTAGTCGCGGTTGATTGGCATGACGTGACCGTAACAGAAGCGACGGCGGGGACCGCCGAGCGACCACGGGCGCGACCCAGGTCAGCGGGTCTCGCGGTGGGCGCGGTGGGTCCTGCAGTTCGGGCAGTACTTCTTCAGCTCGAGCCGGTCGGGGTCGTTACGCCGGTTCTTGCGCGTGATGTAGTTGCGGTGCTTGCACTCCTGGCAGGCCAGCGTGATCTTCGGTCGGATATCGGTGGCAGCCACGAGGGAGTGCCTTTCTTGCTAGGGAACGGACATACGCCACCTCGCCGCACGTGTGAGGACGTACGGCCAGGTAGTAGCGGAGGCCGGACTTGAACCGGCGACACAGCGATTATGAGCCGCTTGCTCTGCCTGACTGAGCTACTCCGCCGCGGGTGGTCGCGAAACGACCAGGCAAGCAGGATACCGGAGGTGGAGCCCCTTTACGGAATCGAACCGTAGACCTTCTCCTTACCATGGAGACGCTCTGCCGACTGAGCTAAAGGGGCCCGCGTCGAACACGCGAGGCAACCATACCCAACCTCGCCGACCGATGCGAAACCATCGCCCGCGGACCCGCCCGGATCGCCCCTCGGATCACAGCTCGTCGAGGATACGACGAAGAAGCGGTGCCGTCTCGGTGGCCTGCTCGGCCTGAATGACGAGTCGGTCCAGGACGTCCCTGTAACACTCGGTGTGGGCTGATTTATCGAGGTAGACGGCGCTGCTGAGCTGCAACAAGAAGACCACGTCGAGCAACTCGGCCTCGGAAAAGCGCAGATAGGTGATCGGACCGGTGGTGGCGGCGTGGCCACCGATGCTGAACGGCAGCACCTGGACGGTCACGTGCGGCAGCGCGGCCGTCTCGATCAGCTGCCGGATCTGGGCGCGCATCACGGCCCTGCCGCCCACCGGGCGACGCAGCGCGGTTTCGTCGATCACGACCCACAGGTGCGGCGGCCGAGGCCTATGGAAGATCTCCTGCCGCCCACGCCACAGATCGACGCGCCGTTCGATCCGCTCGCCGCTCGCCTCGGGCTCCCGCAGCCGGACGAAGGCGCGGGTGTAGTCGGGAGTCTGCAGCAGGTCGGGGATGAACTGGACCTCGTAGACGCGGATCACGGAGGCGGCCTGCTCGAGTCCGATGTACGGCTCGTACCACGCCGGGACCGCGTCGTCGTAGCGGTGCCACCAGCCGGGCGCGCTCGCCTGCCTGGCCAGCTCGAGAAGGGCCTGCCGTTCGGCCTCGTCGGTCACGCCGTAGAGGCTGAGCAGATCGGCCACGTCGCGCTGCTTGAAACCGGTCCTGCCCAGCTCGAGCCGGCTGATCTTGGAGTCGGAGGCGCGGATCGCCTCGCAGGCGGCCTCCCGTGAGATCCCGGCGAGCCGGCGCAGCCGGCGCAACTCGGCGCCGACCAGCATCCGCGCCGCGGTCGGCCCGCCCTCCTGCCGGCTGTCGAGGGCCGTATCGTCTTGCGGGTCGCTTGTGGACCGGAGGCTCACTATCGTCGCTCCTTCTCCAACAGTGCTTCCCCAGGCATTCGCCCGAGCATCTCACAGGAGCATGTCCATCCCAGACGTCTGGTCCCCTTGGCAACCTGCAATGGTTCGTCACGGGCTGTGCCGAGTACCGGGCGAGCCGCGCCGAGCGACCTGGGCTTTGGCTGGAACGATCGGGCGCCCCGTCAGGCGCTGAGGAGGCGCCGGGCGATCACGAGCTGCTGGATCTGGCTGGTCCCTTCGTAGATGCGGAACAGCCGTGCGTCGCGGTAGAACCGCTCGACCGGTACACCGCGCATGTAGCCCATGCCGCCGAAGACCTGTACGGCCCGGTCGGCGACCCGGCCGAGCATCTCCGAGCAGAAGTACTTCGCGCAGGACGGGCCCAGCTTGGTGTCCTCCCCCGCGTCGTAGCCACGGGCGGCCTCGAGCACCATCGCCCGGCCCGCGTACAGCTCGGTCTGCGAGTCGGCGATCAGCCCCTGCACCAGCTGATATTCACCGATCTTGTGGCCGCCCTGGGCGCGGCTCTTCGCGTAATCGACGGTCTCGTCGAGGATCCGCTGGGCCAGCCCCACGCAGACGGCGGCGATGCTCAACCGGCCGTGCGCGAGCGAGGCCATGGCCGTACGGAACCCGGTGCCCTCGGCGCCGATCAGGTTGTCCTCCGGGACGCGTACGGCGTCGAAGAAGACCTCGGCGGTATGCGCGCCGCGTTGTCCCATCTTGTCGTCCGGGGGGCCGATCTTGAGACCGGCGCTGTCCCGTTCGACCAGGAAGGTGGACACGCCGCGGCCGCCGGCGCCGCCCGTACGGGCGAAGACCATGAAGACGTCGGCCTCGGGCGCGTTGGTGATGAACCGCTTGGCCCCGTTGATGACATAGTCGTCGCCGTCCTTGCTCGCGGAGGTGGTGAGCGTGCTCGGATCGGAGCCGGCCTCGGCCTCGGTGAGCGCGAACGCGGCGATCACCTCGCCGCCGGCCAGCCGGGGCAGCCAGGCCGTCCGCTGTTCGGCGCTGCCGGCGTGCACGAGCACCTGGCCGGCGATGCCGTTGCTGGTGCCGAACATCGACCGAAAGGCGGGGCTCGCGTACCCGAGCTCGAAGACCAGCCTGACCTCTTCGCCGACTCTGAGGCCGAGCCCGCCGTACGCCTCGGGGAGCGCGTAACCGAACAACCCCATGCGCTTGGCCGTCTCGCGCAGATCGGCGGGGATCTCGTCGGTCCGTTCGATCTCGTCCTCGCGCGGGATCACCTGCTCTCGTACGAACGTCCGCACCGCACTCAGCACGTCGGCGAAATCCTGCGCGTCCATATGCGTCTCCTCGGCCGTGCCCACCCCGGATCGGTTCGTAGCCGATTCTAGAATCTTGTTCCATTTGTGGCGCTTGTGGATGGATGTTCGAGACACATAGAATCGAACATACTTGCCCATCGAGCTGGTCATGGGCGTGCGGGAAAGGGGGCGCCACCCCATGGCACGGACATCGGGCCTGCGGGCACTGGTGGCGGAGGGGGCGCCCACCGAGTGCCCCCGCGGACATGCGATGCGGGCCGGCCAGACGATCGTGGGCTGGTCACCGTGCCAGTGTCCGCCCTGCCTGAAGCGCGGTCACGGCCTGCGCGGCCACCGCACGTACCTGTGCCGCGACTGCCATGATGACGGGTATACGACGGTCGCGTACTTCCCCTACCACGTGCCGGCCGAAGGGGCCGAGATCCGCTGGCCCTGACGCTTGCTTATTTTCGGTGAGCCGCCGACCGCGGCGCGAGCGCCCAGTGCGCCGGACGGGTCAGGGCGGGCGGCAGCCTCGTACGGCCGTCGCCGCGCGCCGCCTCCAGCGCCGACTGCGGGAGGAAGATGCTCGCGGTGAGATCCGCGCCGCCCAGATCGGCGCCCCGCAGATCGGCCCCGAGTAGATCGGCCGAGCCCAGGTCGGCGTCGCGCAGATCCGCTCCGATCAGGTAAGCCCCGCGCAGGTTCGCGCCCCGCAGATCGGCCCCGCGCAGGTCGGCCCCGATGAGGTCGGCGCCGCGCCGGTCGGCCTTGGGCCGCGGGCCGGCGGCGGCCGCGCGGACGAGTTCGCCGGCCCGTGCCAGCAACGCGTCGACTTCGCCGCGATGCGCCGCGACATCCACCTCGATGAGGGACTCGGGCGGGCCGGCGGTGAGGCGCTCCGTACGGTCGAGCGCGCGGCGGATCGCCGAGTGGAGCGGGCGCGCGGGACGGAGCGTCAGCGCTTCGGCCAGATACCAGAGCAACTCGTGCAGCCGTCGCATGATCGGGAAGACTTCGAACATCCGCCGCGCGCCGGGCGGCGGCAGCCCCCGCCAGTCCTGTCCGCCGAAAGTCGCCTGTGAGACCTTCTGCCCGGCACCGAAGCAGTCGTAGGCCGCGCAGCCGGCGAAACCCCGCTCGCGCAGGTCGTGGTGCATGCCGCAGCGAAATCCGGGGTCAAGGTGCGGGCAGGGCAGCCCGGCGGCCTTGTCGATCGCGAAATCCGCCGACGCCGCGAAGGGCAGGGCGACACAACAGAGCCCGAAACAGCTCGCGCAGTCGGCGCGCAGGCCGAGGCGATCTCTTTCGTCGACGGATCGGTGTCGCTCGGACACGGGCGTGGTCTTCCTTCCCATTGAGCCGCCGACGCCGTCCACGATGCCGTGGGGGGCAGCCGTGGATGCGGCTTGGTCGCGGCCGCGGACGTGGTCAAGCCTACGGTGAGTTGGAATCGCACCGATCGACAATCATGAGTCATGCATGCTAGCATGAGGTATGCATGATATGGATCGTACGGCAAACCTGCTCGGCGCGGCCGCGTTGGCGCTGACCGATCTAACGTTGGGCGACGCCGGCAAGGCCGCCGGCGTGAGCGTGAGCGGCGCCGCGGCGCTGGTGACGCTGACCGCCAGCCCCGGCGTGAGCGTGACCGAGCTCGGCCGACGCGTGGGGCTCACCCAGTCGGCGGCGGCCAGGATGGTCGACTCGCTGGAGTCCGATGGGCTGGTGGAGCGGCGGCCCAACCCGTTCAACAACCGCTGGGTGACCGTGCGCCCCACCCGGGCCGGCCGGCGCGCGGCGCACCGGCTGCTCGCCGCCCGCGGCGGCCCGCTCACCGACGTCGTCACCGTGCTCGATGACGAGGAGCGGCGGGCGCTCGCGGATCTGCTGGCCAAGCTCCTCACCCGGCTCTACGAGCGGGTCGGCAACGCCCAGTACATGTGCCGGCTGTGCGACCGCGCCTGCTGCACGAGGGACTCGTTTTGCCCGATCGGAGCGGCCGAGCGCCGGGCCGCGGCCGACACCGGAACCGGAACCGGAACCGACCTCGGGACCGGGACCGGGACTGGGACCGGGACCGGCGCCGGCGAGAGGTAGCGCCCACGGTTTATGTGAGCGGCAAGGGTGCCTGGTCGGCGAGCCGGCGCGCCCTGGCGAGCAGGTAATCGCGTTCCGGCTCGGTCTCCTGGGTGCTGGGAGCCCGTCAGGCCGGCGACCGGCCGCCACCTCGGTCAACGATGCCACACCCGACCACAGGGATGATCGCCGGCGGATCGCGCCGGCGCCGCCGATGATAAGGCCGATGGTAAGAACGTCGTTATGAGCGGCGAAGGCACCGTAACCCTGATCACCGGCGCGGGCCGTGGAATCGGCCGTGAGATCGCCGTACGACTCGGCGCTGCCGGGCACCGGATCGGTCTCACGTCTCGTACCGGCTCCGAGCTGACCGAGACGGCGGATCTCGTCACCGTGGCCGGCGGCGGCGCGGTCGTCATGGCCACTGGGGATGTGACGAGGGCGGCCGACGTCGACCGCGTCTGCCGTACGGTCGAAGACCGGTTCGGCCCCATCGAAGCGCTGGTCAACAACGCCGGATTCCTCGGCGACCTGGACCCCTTCCTGAACACTGATCTCGAGACGTGGTGGCGGGTGCTGGAGATCAATCTGCGCGGTCCGGCGCTGTTCTTGCGGCGGGTGCTGCCCTCGATGGTCGAGCGCGGCGGCGGCCGCGTGATCAACATCAACTCCAAGGCCGCGTTCACGACCGATCCGCGAGGAGCGGGGAGTGCCTACGGGGTGTCCAAGACCGCTCTGCTGCGGCTGAGCGACGTACTCACCACCGAACTCGCCGGGACGGGCGTCATCGTGATCGACCTGAGCCCGGGCATGGTCCGTACCACCATGACGGCGCGACGCCCGGACGCCGACCGGCTGCCGCCCGAGTCGTGGACGCCGGTCACGGCGGCGGCCGGACACGTCGAGGCCCTGCTCTCCGGCCGGTACGACGCCCTGAACGGCCACTTCGTCCACGTCCTCGACGACCTGGACGATCTCGTGGCGCACGTGACCGCCGATCCCGGGGCCCGCACCCTGCAGGTGACGCCCGCCGGCCCCGCGGACCCGGTCATGGCATAGCGCCCGCGCCGGCGAAGCCGTCCAGGGCGGCGATGATCTGTGTGCTGGTCGCGGTGCCGCCTGTATGCCCGGCGTCGTCCACTACGATGAGCCGCGCCTCCGGCCAGGCCCGCGCCAGCTGCCAGGCCGTCTCCAGCGGGGTGCCCAGGTCGAGGCGACCATGGACGAGCACGCCGGGGATGCCGGCAAGACGGTGCGCCTCGCGCAGCAAGACGCCTTCCTCCAGCCAGGCGGCATGGGAGAAGTAGTGGCTGCAGATGCGGACGAAGGCGAGGAGATCGGCGGGCGGCCGGTCGCTATAGGCGCGCGGATCGCCGTTGACCTCATGGGAGATCACCGCGTCCTCCCACGCGGTCCAGTCGTGGGCCGCCTTGGCGCGCACGGCGGGATCGGGGTGGGACATGAGGCCGGCATAGGCGGCCACGAGATCACCGTCGCGCTCGGCCGCCGGGACGCCATCGCGGAAGCGCCGCCACTGCTCGGGGAGGAAGCGCCCGACGCCGCGGTAGAGCCAGTCGATCTCCCTGCGCCGGGTCATGGTGACGCCGTTGATCACCATCTCCGATACCCGTACGGGATGGGCCTCGGCATAGGCGAGCATGAGCGTCGAACCCCACGAGCCGCCGTACAGCAGCCACCGGTCGACGCCGAGGTGCGCGCGCAGCCGTTCCATATCCGCGAGCAGGAGATAAGTGGTGTTGGTTGTCAGGTCGGTGGCCGGATCGGCGGCGTGCGGCCGGCTCCGGCCGCAGTTGCGCTGGTCGAAAAGAACGACCCGATACCGGGCGGGGTCGAAATAGCGACGATGAGCGGGCCGGCAACCCGAACCGGGGCCGCCGTGCACCACGAGGGCCGGCTTGCCCGCCGGATTGCCGCAGACCTCCCAATAGATGAGATGGCCATCGCCGACGGCCAGGTGTCCCTGATCGTACGGTTCGATCGGCGGATACACAGCTCCAAATTACCTAGCGGCCGGCCGGGCCTGCCGGGCCGCGCGATCGACGGCAACCGAGCCCGCGCGGTCGCCCGCGGCTGTGTCCGCGCGGTCGCCCGCCGCGATGATCGCCTGGTCTAGGACGTTGGTGTTACGGACGAAGTCGGTGAACCTCACCACAGTGAAGATCCACAGCAGTGTCGCCAGCAGGGACGACGCCACGATCAGGACCACGCCAGCGGGCTCGCGTACCCCGGCGGCGACATAAAGGGTCAGCAACAGCGGCGGCGTACACCCGAACAGCAGCGGAACGTACCAGTCGGCCCGCACCGAGCGGCTGGTCCGCACCTGGTCCCGTGCATCGCCCCGTGCGTGATCGCCGTACAGCGCCCGGGCCGACCGCTCGCCGCCGGCCTCCACCTGGCGTAGGAAGTACTCCCACCCCAGGACCGGGCGGCCGGCGTACTCGCTCAGCTTGGGCGCCATCTCGATGGCCAGGTAGGCGGCCAGCTTGTACGTACTGATCGACTGGTCGATCCACAACAGCCACAAGAAGCTCGAGATCGCCGCCAGCCCCGCCAGCACGTGCACCCAGTGCCCGCTGATGGTCAACCCGGTGCCCAAGGCGGCTAACTGCAACGCCACGAGTGCGTTCA
>CALAED010000410.1 GCA_937891035.1 uncultured Thermomonosporaceae bacterium
GGGCGGGCGGAGTTCCTCGATGTCCCGTGCGGCGATGTAAAGCACCTTGACGGGGCCTTGGTGCACCTTGTAGGTAGCTTGCGGAAATCCCAACATATTGGGCATGTCGACCCAGAGCACCGGGAAATCGGCGCCTCGTAGCTCACTGCCCGAACGCTGCTCCTTTAGTACGCCGGCGACGAGAATGTAAAGACCTTCCGGATTGGAAACCTCCGGTTGCAACATGTCGAGCGTCAGGTCGAGCACGCTTCGGTCGACGACGATGAGGTCAGAGTTTTGGCGCAGTACCGTAAGGGCGAAGTCCCAGGTAGGGGCACCCACTGTGAGAGGCCCTATGCGCTCGGGTCCGAGCAGGTACGGAGCGTTGTCGCTGGCGTGCTGCAGGACACGGAAATCGATGTAGGCCGCCACGTGACTCGCCACCGCCGGGACGGGGCTCTTTGACTGGATGTCCTCGTAGCTGAATGTGAGCAGCGCCACATCGGAAAGCGCGACGAGGTCGGCGGTGCGATTGCGGGACAATGCATAGGCCAGTTCACCGACGATCTCGCCCCTGCCGAGCACATATCTCGGCTCGGTGGTATCGTTGAAACCTTTGCCCTCGGAATTGAAGACGCCAACCTTTCCGCGCAAGATCACAAACATCGTGTCGCCGCTGTCGTCGTAACGACAGATCACGTCTCCGCGTACGCGTTCGATGAGCTGCCCCAGCTGCAACACCTCCTTGAGCTCGTTCGGCCCAAGGTGCTCGAAGAAAGGATTGACAATCCCCGTATCTTCATCCTTCTTGGATCCCCGCGCATCGTGGTACCGGAGGGTATGTGCTTGGACCTCTTCTACGGCCAGCGCGGCATCGACATCTGTCGAGTTCACCTGCCAGATACGTTTGGCGTAGTAGAGGATATCCCATCCACGATTATCTTCGCTGACGTATTTTAGTGCTTCCCGATCGCTCATCTTCTCACCGCCCGGAACGAGGATCCACGCCGAGGTGTCGGTTTCCTTGACCGACACATGGACCTCGTGGTAGGCGTCGGGGGCACTCGTGGGAGTGTTCCTGACCACTTCGTCGAAGAACCAGGCAGAAACGATCAACACGAGATCACCTGGGCTTCGGGCCAGAGCTGATTTGAGCTCCTGGGCATCAAGGAGACGGAACGTCAGATTGATGGACCTTCCGGTTGCCCCGTGGTCGTCAAGGCGCATCTCTCCGGCGTGCAGCGCAATGCGCAACCTGATCCGAGCCGGCGCGCTGTGCACGATGTTGTGCTCGCGCAGGGCGGTGATGAGGTGCCCGAGTAACGACTCGACGAACAGCGCCTTGGGTATTTCTGGTTGAGCGAAGACAAGGACGCCGTCTCCCCGATCCTCGATGCGACATCCGTCCATGGAGATGCCGCTGAGCACGAATGACTTTCGCAGGATTCGGTAGAGCGCCTCTCGCACGGTCACCCGGTCCTCGTTGGTGCGCCGAGGATCCCCGAACCCCTCGACGTCGACAGCCAACACGGTCCGGTGTACAGCATGCATGCCGGAACTCACCCCGGGCCCTTCGTCCGGCAGTCTCGAATCCATAACACAATTTTCGCAAACAATGCGGCGGCTCGCATCCGGCCAGAGACAGAGATATGTCTCGTCGAGGCCGAGGTGGGGAGGCCGCGGCGTGGCGAAAGCGCCGTTTGGCCGCGACCTTGAGTGCGTCCCAGCGTTCGAGCCGCCTCTCCCGCCAGCCTCTTGGCCTTCGGTGCCGATCTACGGTCCGGCGAGGATCAACGTCTCAGGTGAGCCGGACGGACAGGCCCTTGCCGCCGAACTCCTGGCACACGAATGCCGGCTCGCCGGGCCTGCTCAGCGCGTCGTCGTATTGGTAACCGATGTCGCTGAACTCGCACATCGCCGCCGGGGTGTCGGTGACCCGCTTGGTGATGAGCCAACGGGCGAACGCACCGCGGGCTATTTTCGCGTGTACCACCACGAATCGTGGCTGTTTTGTCGCGGGGTCGACGGTGAGGAATTTCGGCGACACCACCCGGTCGGCGTCGACATGGTTGACGACGGTCTTGCTGTACTCGCCTGCGGCGAGGTTGATGATGCGGCCGGACGACGGCAGCCGGTCGGCGATCGCGGTTCCCCAGAACGCGTACAGGTTCGAATACTTGCCGGGCGGGAGCCGGCAGCCCATCTCGAGCCGGTACGGGCTGATGCCGTCAAAGGGCCGCAAGATCCCGTACAGGCCGGACAGAATCCGCAGGTGAGTGTCGGCGTACCGGCGATCGGCCGCGTTGAACGAGTCAATCCGCAAACCGCTGTAGATGTCGCCGACAAAACTCGCGGCCGCCGGTGCCTGCTGGTCCGCCGCGGTAGTCCACTTGGCGTACTGTTCCTGGGTCTTCGTCGCCAGATCGGCGGAGATGTTCATGATTTGGGACAGCTGTCGTGGCGAAAGCGTCCGCAGGTAAACGATGAGTTCCTCGGCCCGGTCCAGCAGGACCGGCATCCTGTTCGGTTTCGTGCCGGATGTCGGCGGGCGCATCGTCTTCGAGCTGTGCATCAAGATGATCACAGGCTGTCTGTGCCTCCGGTGCTATGCCATCTCCGACTCAAGGGCATTATCTCGGTCCGTGGTCTGCGGCACCGCAGCTCCCATCTCAGTTCCCCGTCGCCCAAGGCCCAGCGGCTTGACCCCACGTCGGGGCGATCCCAGGTGATCGCGGCATGAGCGGATTTCGACGGTGTAGGCCCGTTCCGGCGCCTGGCGATGACGTACGAAGCCGGGCGGCCCCGCATTGAACCCGCGATCGGTACGCGATGGGACCGGCTGGTTCGTGCCGCGCTGCGTGTGCCGCTTCGTCTATGCCAGCATCGTTGACAGCGGGCCGGACACGGCCCGCCAGAAAAGGCAGGGGTCGGCCGCTATGAAGAACCGTTTGCTCGTCGCTGCCGGTGCGCTGATCGTCCTCGTGGGCGCCATCTGGACACTGCAAGGGCTTGGTGTCGTCGGCGGTAGCGCGATGTCGGGGGTGACGCTGTGGGCGGTGGTCGGACCGGTGGTCGTCGTTGTTGGCATCGCCGTCGCCGCGACCGGTATGCGCGGCCGAAGTTCCAGGCCGTAGATGTGCTGAGCAGGCCACGCTGACACCCGCGGGGACGACGCGCTCAATGCGGCTGACGCAGCGGTCGGACAGGCCGCCTGCGGAGAGAGGTAAGAGCCGTTTCCAGGGCCGTCGAGCAGGAGCCCGAGTTTTGGCCGTGTGATCCCCACGCGGTGATCGCGCACGGCCGACGGCCCACGTTGACGGTACGCAGGCGCGGTTCGCATCGGCGACGGTCGCCTAGTTTTGTGCGGACGTGCTCGAAAATGGACTCGGACGGGGAGCTTGGGTTGCCGACACCTCCTTTTGCTCCTATTGCTCCTGCTGAAAAGCTCGCAGGACGTAGCCGGCGACGAACGCGCCGAGGAGGCCTCCAATCAGCGGGCCGACGATGTAGAGCCAGAAGTCGTCGAGTTGCCCTGAAACGATCATCGGGCCTAGAGCGCGAGCCGGGTTGACTCCTCCACCCGTGAGCGGCCCGCCGATCAACACGCCCGCCGCCAGCGCAAAGCCAACCGCGATGCTGGCGATCTGGGAGCTGGGGACGCGCGGGTCGCTCGCCACGAGTCCGACGACGAAGACCAGGACGAATGTGATCAGCGCCTCGGCGAGCAGCCCTTGTCCGATGTTGACGCCGTCGGCGAGGGCGGTTGCGCCGAGGTTGGCGATATCACGCGCGGCGTCGCCGAACGACAGCCAGATGGCGAACGCGGCGAGGATCGCTCCGGCGAGCTGTGCGCCAAGGTAGCCGGGCACGCTGCGCCATGGGAACTCTCCGATCGCTGCCTGTCCGATCGTCACGGCCGGGTTCAGGTGACCGCCCGACACGTGTCCGGTCGCCGCCACGACCGCGACTAGAGCGATGCCAAAGCCCAGCGCGACGGCCAGCGAGTCATACGGAGGCCCTGCGATGGGACGTTTCAAAGCCCCGGCCACCGCGACCGAGCAGCCGACAAAAACCAAAATGAATGTGCCCACGAGCTCGGCCACCAGCGGACGCGCCTGCGCAACGCCCGTACTGCTGCCGTACAGCGCCATCTCGAATCCCCCTCCTCCGAGTTTCCGCCGGGTTATTTACCTCTCGAGCGACCGGCCGAAACCCGGACCAGCGCGGCCCGCGTCGGAGCGAGGAAACACGCTGTACCGGGCGAAGCCCGGCCCTTAATCCATAAGAGCCGGAATCAGCAGAGCACATAGGACTTTGGGGGCTTTAGTCCCTACTTCGGCCACTGCCGGTTCCTGTTCGAGGAACCGGTTCACGTACATGACGGTGTGCGGCGCTTGATCGGAACGTGGATGACGTTCCGGGGTTGACTCTGGGCCGTCGGGTGCAGCAGCGCATTCTGGTC
>CALAED010000411.1 GCA_937891035.1 uncultured Thermomonosporaceae bacterium
CCCGCCGCGGTACCGACCACGGAACCGTCGGCGGAACCGTCCGCCGGGCCGGCAGCCGCTGGGGAGCTCCTCGTCGAGTGCGAGGACGTGGCGCGGTACTTCGGCGGGGTACGCGCGCTCGACGGCGTCTCGTTGCGGGTCGGCCCTGGCGAACTGGTGGGCCTCGTCGGCCCGAACGGGTCGGGCAAGACGACCCTGGTCAGCCTGCTCGCCGGCACGCTGCGGCCGACGCGCGGGGCCATCACGATCGCCGGGCGGGACATCGCCGGGCTCTCGCCTCATCGGGTCGCGCATTCCGGCGTGGCGCGGACGTACCAGATCCCGCGTCCGTTCGCGTCGATGACCGTACGGGACAACGTCGCCATGGCGATCATGTTCGGCGGCGAGCCGCAGTCGCTGCAGCGGGCCAGGGCGGCGGCCGAGCGGCACATCGGGTTCGTCGGGCTCGGGCATCTCGCCGACGTCCGCCCCGCCGCGCTCAACCTGCACCAGCGGCAACTGCTCGAGATGGCGCGCGCCCTCGCCACGGGCCCCAAGGTGCTCCTCCTCGACGAGGCGCTCGCCGGGCTCAACCCCGCCGAGATCGACAACGCGGTCGAGGTGGTCCGGCGGATCCAGCGCGGCGGCACCGCGATCGTGATCGTCGAACACCTGCTCCGCGTGGTCAACCAGCTGGCCACGCGCGTCGTCGTGCTCGACAAGGGAACCGTCCTGGCCGACGGCGATCCACAGACCGTCATGCGCGATCCCGCCGTCGTCCGGGCCTACCTGGGGAAGCGCGCTCATGCTTGAGGTCAGCGGGCTGGCCGTCCACTACGGCGACGCGCAGGCGCTGTGGGACGTCGCCATCGACGTCGCGGACGGCGAGATCGTCACGATCATCGGCCCGAACGGCGCGGGCAAGACGACGCTCGTGCACACGATCGCCGGGCTGCACCCGGCGACGCGCGGCCGCGTGGTCTTCGACGGCGCGGACCTGACCAGGCTCGCCGCCCACCGCGTATGCGCGCGGGGGGTGGCGATCGTGCCGGAGGGCCGGCGGGTGTTCCCGCACATGACGGTGGAAGAGAACCTGTGCCTCGGGGCGTACCGCAAGGCCGCCCGCCCGGCGCACCGGGAGGTCATCGAGCGCGTCGTCGACCTGTTTCCGCGGCTCGCCGAGCGGTTCCGCCAGCCGGCCGGCCGGCTCAGCGGCGGCGAGCAGCAGATGCTCGCCATCGGGCGGGCCCTGATGGCACGGCCGCGGCTGCTGCTGCTCGACGAGCCATCCCTCGGCCTTGCGCCCGTCGTGGTCGACGAGGTCTTCGCCGCCGTCCAGACGATCAACGCCGACGGCGTGAGCGTCCTGCTGGTGGAACAGGACGTCGAACGCGCGCTGTCGGTCGCCGGTCGCGGCTATCTGCTCGTCGAGGGCCGCATCATGATCTCGGCGCCGCCGGAGCGGCTGCGCGAAAGCGAAGACGTCCGCCAGACCGTCCTCGGCATCTAAGACTTGAGCGCGCGGAGGCGGCGGACGCCGATGCGCAGCGCGCCCTGCAGGCCGCGCGGGAACACCAGCATGACGCCGATCAGCACCAGCCCGAAGATGGCCGGCGGCAGGTTGGACGCGATGTCGTGCGGCACGTTCGCCGACGCGGCGTAGTCGCTGGCCCAGCTGGGGACGAGGACGAGGATCAGCGAGCCCCAGACAGCGCCGGCGAGGCTGCCCAGACCGCCGAGGATGATCGCGGCGATGAGCTGAAGCGAAAGGGTGAGCGTGAAGGCCCCCGGCGCGGCGAGGGTCGCGACGACCGCGAGCAGCCCGCCGCCGAGCCCGGCGGCGGCCGCGGCGGCGACGGACGCGATGATGCGCACCCTGGCCACCTTGATCCCGCTGAGCGCGGCGGCGATCTCGTCGTCCCTGGTGGCCCGGAGCGAGCGGCCGAAGCGGCCGTGGATCAAGTTGGCCAGGAACCACATGGTGATCACCGTGGCGAGGCAGCTGATCCATGCCTGCCAGCGCTCCAGCGGGAACGTCTCGCCGAGCGCGAGCGGCGGCGGCGAAGGCGCCACGCTCAGCCCTTCTTGCCCGTGCAGCCAGCCGGTGAGCGGCCCGTAGTTGGCCAGGCCGGGCAGCCCGACCGCGAGCGCGAGGGTGGCGCCGGCGAGGTAGGGCCCGTGCAGCCGGGCCGCGCCCACGCCGACGATCAGGCCGACGACCGCCGTGGCCGCGGCCGCGGCCGCCATCACAACGGCCAGCGGCCAACTCTGATGCTCCAGCAGCAGGGCCGCGGTGTACGCGCCGACCGCCATGAACGCCCCGTGCCCGAGCGAGATCTGGCCGCCCAGCCCGGTCAGCATGGTGAGCCCGGTGGCGGCGCAGGTGATGTAGCCGACCTGCGCGAGCTGCAGGTTGTGGTATGGGCTCAGCGCCAGGCTGAGCAGGAGGAGGCCGGCCCCGGTGAGCAGTGCCCACGTCGTGTGCCGGACGAGGGTGAGCCGCCACAGCCCGCCGAGCGGCCCGAGCGGACCGGCCGCGTCCGTTGCCGCGCGGCTCATTTCCGCCTTCCCGCGCACGCCCGTCCCGCTCATACCCGCCTCCCCGCCGTGACGGCGAACAGCCCGTTCGGACGGATCATGAGCACCGCGATCAGCACGACGAAGGCGCCGAGCGTGACGATGTCGGAGCTGACGTACCCGGAGACATAGCTCAGCGTGCAGCCGAGCAGCAGCCCGCCGACGACCGCGCCGACGGGGCTGTCCAGGCCGCCGATGACCGCCGCCGTGAAGCCGAAGACGAGGATGGCGTCGAACTGGGTGGGCCCGACGAAGACCTGCGGCGCGATGAGCACGCCGGCGAGCGAGCCGACCAGTGAAGCCAGCGCCCAGCCGAGGGTGAGCATCCTGCCGACGCGCACCCCAAGCAACCTTGACACCTCGGGCGCGAACGCCGCGGCCCGCAGCTTGAGCCCCACGTCCGTACGGCGGAACAGCACCGTCAGCGCGATCATCACCACCGCTACGGCGCCGATGACGAACAGATCGAACGGAGACAGCAGCAGCCGGGTGTCGCCCACCGTGAACCCCTGGATCGTGAACGCGGGCGGATAGGAGTGCGGCTGGTCGCCCCAGATCATCCCGGCGAACGCCTGGAGCAGCACGAACAGGCCGAGCGTGACGATCACGGCGTTGAGCGGCGGCTTGTTTTCCACCGGGCGGATGACCACTCGCTCCACCACGGCGCCGAGCAGCAGTCCGGACACGAGCCCGACGGCGAGGGCCAGCCAGTACGAGCCGCCCTGTTCGATCACGGTCCAGGCGAGAAACGTCGTGAACATGAGCATGGCGCCCTGGGCGAAGTTGACGATCCGGGTGGCCCGCCAGATGAGCACGAGCGCGAGGCCCACCGTGGCGAACACCATGCCGGAGGTCACCCCGGAAAGCGTGAGGTTGATGAACTTGACCATGAAACCCCTTGCACCCCCTCGCCCTAGAATCCCAGGTAGGCGTGGCGGAGCCGGTCGTCAACCGCCGCGGTCTGGTCGAAGTCGGCGGCCACCGTGCCCAGGTTGAGCACGACGGCGCGATCGGCGATGGACAGCGCGCTGCGGGCGTTTTGCTCGACGAGCACCACGGTCATGCCGTGTTCGTCGCGCAGCCGCCGCAGCACCGCCATCAGCTGGGCCACGACCCGGGGCGCCAGGCCCAGCGACGGCTCGTCGACCAGCAGCAGTCGTGGCCGGCCGACCAGGGCCCGGCCGAGCGCGAGCATCTGCCGCTCGCCGCCCGACAGGGTGGCGGCGATCCGGCCGCGCCGCTCGGCCAGCGGCGGGAACAGTTCGTAGACCGTGTCGATCCGGCGCGGCAGCGCCCCCCGCTCGCCGCGTCCGTTGCCGCGCGTCTCGCGCCGCCACAGGCCGCCGAGCCGGAGATTTTCGGCCACGGACAGCTCGATGATGACGCCGCCGTTCTCCGGGACGTGCGCCACCCCCAGCCGGGCGATCTCTTCGGCCGGCCGTCCGGTGATGTCCCGGCCGCCGACGGCGATCCGGCCGGACCGAGGCCGGACCAGTCCGCTGACCGCCCGCAGGAACGTGGTCTTGCCGGCGCCGTTCGCGCCGAGCATGGCGGTGATGCTGCCGTCGGCGACGTCGATCGAGACGTTGTCGAGCGCCTTGACCGCGCCGTAGCCGACCACCAGGTCTGTAACGTTAAGCACCGGACGCCTCTTCTTTGGTCACCTCGTCGCCGAGGTAGGCCGCGGTCACCTGCGGGTCGTCGCGCACCTCGGCGGGCGTGCCGTGGGCGATGAGGCGGCCGAAGTCCAGGACCGCCACCTCGTCGCAGACCTCCATGACGAAGTCCATGTGATGTTCGACGAGGACGACCGACATGTCTTCGCGCAGCTTGGTCAGCAGCGCGCCAAGGTCGCGGATCTCGGCGGTGGACTGCCCGGCCGCCGGCTCGTCGAGCAGCAGCAGCTCCGGCTCGGCGGCCAGCGCCCGCGCCAGCGCCACCCTTTTCTGGACGCCGTACGGCAGCTCGCCGGGGAACCGGCCGGCGACGTCGACGACGCCGAGGTCGATCAGCAGCCGCCGGGCCCGGCCGCGCAGCGCGGCCTCGTCGCGGTCGGCGCGCGGAAGTGCGGCGAGCGTGGACGGCGCCCCGGTGCGGGCGTGACGGTCGGCGCCGACCATGACGTTCTCCAGCGCGGTCAGCCCCGGAAACAGGCCGAGGCCTTGGAGTGTGCGGGCGATGCCGAGGCGGGTCAGGTCGTGCGGGCGATGACGGCGC
>CALAED010000412.1 GCA_937891035.1 uncultured Thermomonosporaceae bacterium
ACGCGCTCGCCGTCGAGGCCGTGCAGCGAGATAATCCGGCCGCAAACCGGTTGCTGGAGACGATCTCCCTGCTCTCACCCGTCGGTGTCGATCGTGACCTGCTGTACGACCCGTCTTCCGGCGTTCCCGACGCCGAGATCGACGAGGCCCTTGGCCAGCTCGTGGACGCATCACTCCTGACGTTCGGCGTCGATGAAGACGATGAGGAAACCGCCATCGTGCACCGCTTCGTCCAACGTGTGATCCTCGACCGTGCCCGCGTGGCCGGCACCTTGCTCACCGTTGCGGGGGACACCGCACGGTTGCTCTGGGCGGGGATCGAAGCGAGGGCGAACACTCTGATGAGTGTCGAAAGCCTCGTTCGCGTAGTCAAACACGCCGGGGTGTTGTGGGCATTGGTGATGCAGGAGATCCCAGATGGTGGATCGGTCGTGGTCCAGGACGTGCTGCGCCTGCGGGTGGGAATGGTGAGTCAGATTGAGGGGATCGGTCTGCGGAGGGAGGCGATCGAGGTCGGTGAGGCGGTGATGGCCGATTGCAAGCGATTCTTGGAACCGAATCATCCGGTCCTGTGGACCGCACGGCCCAACCTCGCCGGTGCCTACTGCAAATACGGCGACGCCGATCGGGCATGCGCCCTCTTCACCAAAAACCTGCGTGAGCAGGTGCAGGCTTACAGCGCGAACCATCCGTTGACGATGCAGACCCGGCACTACCTGGCGGTCGCACACGTGGTCGCGGGACGTATCAGCCGGGCGACTCGGATGCTTGAGGAAGTGCTTGACGATCGAACCCGGCTCCTCGGCCGGGACCATGTGGACACGCTTCTCAGCCGCTATGAACTCGGAACTACCTACTGCTTGACGGCGCGCACCACCGAGGGCATCGGGCTACTGGAACAGACCCTGGCCGACCTGGAACGCACCTGCGGAGCCGATCACCCGTACGTCTTGAGCAACCTGACCGCTCTCGCTTGGTTCTACGCCCGCGTAGGCCGCTTGGACGATTCGCTCGAAATGAGGAAGAAACACCTCACCCGCAATGAGCAACGCTACTCGACCGGCTATGACCTCGTTCTGCTCGAGCGCGGCCGGCTCGCCGACGCGTACGCCAGGGCGGGACGGCTCGCCGCAGCGATGCGCTTGTACGAGCGAAACCTCGCCGAAAGCGAAAAGGGACACGGCGCCGACTCCCCGCTCACGCTTGAAACCCGTCGGCAGCTCGATGCGGCACGGAACCATGCGCGAAGGAACCGGACCCACTGAGCAACGCACCTCAGTCCTCTCGGTGTCCGGCGCAGGTCCCAGCGCGGGTGCGTACGCCACAACTCAACAAACGAGCCGACGCGCCGCGGACGCCACCCACGGACCCCCGGGGGGACCGACCAACCGTGCGGGTCGGCGTTCCACCGCCGCGCGGCGAGGTCGGCGTGGATCTCCCGGCTATGCAGCACGTCCGGCCGGGCGAGATAGACCAGCGCGCCCAGGACGCCCGCGAGCGCCAGACCTTGCAGGGTGATCGTCGCCTGGCTCAGCCAGATCGGCGCCCGCAGCCAGTCGACCAGCGCGCCGACATGCAGCCCAACGTATGGCAGCAGCACCAGGGCGAGGAACACGCCATCGTCATATCGGTGATGAGGCCGTCGAATAAAGCCTACTGGGGGTAGGACGCCTTCAGCGCCCACGTGCCGCCGTCCCAGCTGTCGGACTCAGCTCCTCGTGGGCTCAAGAGCAAGCTGGAGGAGCTGCACACCAAGACCGACTTCATCCCGAACGTCATTAGCCGCCGATTGTGCGTGTGTCCGCTCTCGTCGATGAATGACGGGAATTGACAGCCCAGTGGACGAGGGTCGGCCTTCTGAGCCGCCTGCCCGCAGTTCGGCTGGCTTGGCTGTTTGTTCTGGGACGAGGTGGTCGTTCGTTCCGCATGGTTTTGGGCCTGGCGTCCGAGCAGGTCTTCCAGTCGTCGAGGGTTTCCTGCATTGACCGGCTGTACCAGTTTCTGTTTCGCCGCCAGAAGTCCTGCAGGGTAGGACTTCCACGCATTAGCGAAGTCATGTAGTTCCGCCAGCCCTCTACCTCGTCCATCTCGTGATATTCGGCATTCGTAAGCACCATCTTAAATAGGTCGAACAGCATCTCGGCCCCCGCGTCACTCTGCTGGCGGCGTCGGTTCCCCCAACTGCCGGGTCGGCGTCCATACAGGTCGGCTCGTAAGCGTGGCCGACCAGCCAGAAACTGGTCGATGGAAACCATGCTTTGCATGGTGCCCAGATAAACCGATGCCCGGATCGCTGCGGCCGTCGCCTGAGTCTGCCTAGCCTGCTCTCGGGTCTGCCGGGACAGCGCCCTGAGCTGCCATGCCACCAACAGCAACGTGCCCACGCTCGCCAGACCAGCCGCTACGGTGGCCACCGCAACCCAATTCGTAATTCCCATTTGGTCCCCTGTTCGAATCCGGTCTCCGGATAACTTGGCATGTCATCACTGAAAAATGGCCGACGCCGCGGGAACCGCGGACTCCGGAGCGTCGCGGGCCGCCATCGCAGGCTGTCGGCGGGAGACGGTGGCGTCCCTGCTCATTCGTTCCCTCCGGTCAGGCCCTCAGCTCGATGCACGCGCTCGCACCGAAAGACATTGTCCCACCCAACCAATTTCCCGCCCACCAGCCGTGTGCTCCGGCCGCGTCCAACCTGAGCGGTGCTTCCGATGCACTCGGCCGAGGCAATCGGCCCAACGCGCCATTCCCCTGTGTCGTCGAGCGTGTCTCGCCGACATCGAACACCACCCCCGGTCACCATGCGGACAGCGCGGGGCTGAGATGGGGATGACGGCCTTTCCGCCTCGTTTGGCGGGAGAGACGGGAGCGGGTTCACGCGTCGTTCGGAGTGAATACTGGCACGGGTTCGGGAGATGCCTTGTCTTCGAGGGGGAAGGCACTACTCGGAGGGGAAGGATCATGCGAGTCTTCGTCGCGGGAGCGACCGGGGCGTTGGGCCGGCACCTCGTTCCGGAGCTGGTGGCGTTGGGTCACGAGGTCACCGCCACCACGAGGACGCCCGGCAAGGTCGCGCGGTTGCGCGAAGCGGGCGCGGAGCCGATGGTCGTCGACGGGCTGGATCGTGAGGCGGTGCTCGCTGCGGTGCGGGCCGCCGCGCCAGATGTGATCGTGCACCAGATGACCGCGCTGACGGGGGGAATGCGCGGCTTGCGCAGGGTCGACAAGGTGTTCGCCGCCACGAACGAGCTACGGACCCGGGGCACCGACAACTTGCTGGCGGCCGCGGAGCTGGCAGGCACCCGCCGGGTCATCGCACAAGGCTACGCGGGGCCCGGCCCGGACAAGCATCCTGGTGGGCTGAAGACCGAAGAAGATCCGCTCGAATCGCGGGCCATCCCGTCCGCCGCGCGGTCCCTGGCGGCGAGGAAGCATGTGGACAAGGCCGTGCCGCTCGCGGTGCCGGAGGGAATCGTGCTGCGCTACGGCGGCTTCTACGGTCCGGGCGCCTCGAAACTCCTGCTGGACGTCGTACGGAAACGGCGGCTGCCGGTGATCGGCGGCGGGACCGGGATCTGGTCGTTCATCGAGATCACCGACGCCGCCGCCGCGACGCTCGCCGCGGTCGAGCGCGGCGCGCCCGGCGTCTACAACATCGTGGACAGCGACCCGGCGCCCGTCGCCGAATGGCTGCCGTACCTGGCCAAGGTCGCGGGCGCCAAGCCGCCGCTGCGGATTCCCGCCTGGCTCGGGCGGCTGCTCGCCGGCGAGTTCGCCGTGGCCCAGATGACCAGCGCGCGCGGGTCCTCGAACGAGAAGGCGAGAAAAGAGCTCGGCTGGGAACCGCGGTACGCGAGCTGGCGGGAGGGATTCCGTGTCTGGGTCAGCGGATGAGACCGGCGCGGCCGGGCGACGCCGAGGACATCGTGCAGACGCCTTCCTTGGCCTCACGCGGGCGCGCCAAGCGGGAACCACGGTCGCCGGTCCGAAGGCGTACCTGACGACGGTGGTGAGCCTCCGGGACCGGGGAAGGGCACAATGCTCCCTAACCCGGCCGTGCCACCATCAGGGATGCTGATTCATTCCTTACTGACGGCGGATCGGACCACAGCACGACAGGGCTTCAACCGCGGCGGCGCCGCGTGTGGCGCCGATGGTCGCGCTCGTCGCGCTTGACGCGCTTGTGCTCCGTGTGCCGTGAAGGGACCGCACGAAATGAGCGCCTTAAGGCTCGTCGTGAGAGGCCTCTCCAGGTACGGCGGACCGGCGGGCTACTACACGACGGCCTCGGCGCTGGCCGTGCTGTTCTTGTTCCCGCTCGTGTGGAGCGGCTGGTCGTCGGTCAAGGGGCAGCCGGGCAGTCCGCAGGACAGTGGCTACGGGTTCGGCAACTACACAGCGCTGCTTCATTACGGCGAGGGCCTGGGGACGTACGTCTTCAACAGCGCGTTCGTGTCGGTGCTCACGGTGATCGGCACCCTCGTGGTGTCCGGCTTCGGCGGGTACGCGTTCGCCAGGTTTACCTTTCCCGGCAAGAACCTGCTGTTCATCGCCACGCTCGCCATCTTGATGGTGCCGTACGCGACGATCCTCATCCCGCTGTATGTCTTCCTCGGCTACCTGCACCTGCAAAACACCCTCGTCGGGCTCGCGCTTGTGTTCGTCATGTTCCAACTGCCGTTCGCGACGTTCGTCATGCGCAACTCCTTCGAGACCGTGCCGCGCGAGCTGGAGGAGGCGGCGCTCGTCGACGGCTGCGGCACGTTCCAGGCGCTGGT
>CALAED010000413.1 GCA_937891035.1 uncultured Thermomonosporaceae bacterium
GCCTCGCCACGCCGGCGCAACGCGCGCGTTTGCTGGCACAGGTCGAGAGCAGTCCATGGATCGACGCCGACCGGCTGCGGGCGGTGCTGTCGGACGCGGGCCGGGTGCTGGCGGAGGCGCAGGCGCTCTATCGGCTGTATGTAACGGCCGCGCACCATCCCGAGGTCGCGCACGCGGGGGTGCGGTGATGGCTTGGCGGCTGCGCCCCGGGGTCAGCCTGCATCCCATGCCGTTCGGCGGCGCCTTCGTCCTGGACGCCGCCCGGCTCGCCGCCCGGCAGATCAGCTTCGAGCTCACTCAGCTGCTCACCGGCACTGGCGTCGGCGCCGGCACTTGCATCGGTACCGGCGCTGGGATTGGCGCCGGCACCGGCGCGGCGGCGACTGATCCGCCGCCGCCCGCGCTTGCCGCCGAGCTACGGCTCGGCCTTGATGACGGCTGGCTGATCCACCAAGACCGGCGGCAAGCAGCGGAAGGGCCTGAGGAGAGGAACGCGTGATCGAGCTCGCCAAGTTGTGCTCCGCGCTGTGTTCGGCCGTCGTCTTGGGCGGCGGCGTCGCGGTCCTCGCGCTGAGCCTCGCCGCCAAGCTCGGCGGCTGGGCCGAGACCGGCATGCTGTGGCCGGCGACCGACGCCGCGGCCGACCAGCCCGTCTCCGCCGCCGCCCACGGTCTAGCTGAGATCCGCGACCTGCTTCGCCGGTCGGCGTCGGCGACGGCGCCATCACCGGCGGCCTCACCGAAAGCCGGACCGGGGAAGGCGCGGGTGCCGGCATGACCGCGACGATGACGGCCATGTGGGCCGCGGTCCGGCTGCGCAGGAAGGCGCTGCCCGAGCTCATCGCCGGCATAGAACGGCCGGCGGCGCGTCGTCGACGACGCGTTCGCGGCCGTCCGGACATCCCCCTCGTCATTGCCGTCCTTCGGCTGTTCACCGGGTTCGCCGCCCCGATGCGCGAGAACGCGATCGTCGTCGCCGCGCTGCGCAGGTGCGGCGTGCCGGCGCAGCTGGTGGTGGGCGCCGATCCGGTCCCCGACGAGCGCGGCGGATATCGCGTTTACACGTGGATCGAGCTCGCCGGCGTGGCGCTGGACACCGATTCCCCACCCGGCAACTATCTGGTGGAAATGGTGAGATTCCCGCGAGTGGGGGATAGGCGAGCGAGAAATTCCTTGCCAAGGGCGCACTGACACGTGGCCGGGGCGGATTGACTTATCGCGGCCGGTGCGGCGCAACATCCGCCGGCGATTTTGTTGATCGCAAGGACAGTTCTCCCTGCACTTGCCGAAACATGGCGCACAGACCGGCGTCGGCCTTGTATGGCTGTCGCTACGAGACGAGCCGATCCCGAGCGCCCAGGGGGTGCTCGATCCGTACTGGCTGACCCTGGCGGGTTTCGCCGTACTGGACGTACGGGTCTCGCCCGCGTGGTGGCCGGAGGTGCCCGACTGCGATCCGGCTCCCGGCTCGTGCGGCAGATCCGCGCTGCGGTCACCGGCGCGGCATCATGCGCCTCGGTTGCGGCGGCCTGGCCGTCGGCGGCACCAGTTTCGGCGCGACCCTCTCGCTGGTCGCGGTCGCCGACTGCGATCTGTTCGCCGCCGCGATCGCGCAAAGCGGCGCCTACCCCCGGCAGCTGACCCCGCTGGGTTTCCACGACGAGCCCCGGACGCTCTGGGAGGCACCGCGCGTCTATAGGGACTTTGGCACGATGGCGGTCGCTCCGCCAATTTTGCCGCTAATCCCGACTAATTGGGGATTCGCCGCGACCGGCCATTCACGCTTCGTGATCAAGTCAACACTATAAGTGAATTAATGGCGACGCCATAGCGCGACGGCCGCATCTTCATGGCGATCGGCAATGTGTCGGCTAGTGTGTTGACTCACGCCTTGGGTATCCAAGGTAATGGTCGACGAGATGTTCTAACAATATGACCGAGGGCCGTCCTCGCCGCCACGGGAAACTGTTGGCGCAGCCGCGACCGGAGAGAACGACCCTCGCACCCGCCGAACCGCTCATTCTTCGTGCCCGGCCCGATGCGGGAGATTATGAAATGTTCAATATGCCCGTTCCGCCGCGTTATATCGGCCATTGGCCGCGCTCTCAGTTTACCGTACCTACCGAACGCCGCCGTTCGCTGAGGGGCCGCCTACTCGCAGCACAATCCGCCTTTGCGCGAAACCCGGCCAGGGGCGGCCGAAATGGCTGACAACCGGCCGACCCGGCGTCTCATGCGCATGGCTCTGTGCGGCTGCGCAGTGCTCGTCGTAGCGCTGGCGGGGCCGGCCACCTACCGCTACGCGGTGCCGCACACGCCGGGCTCGCCGCCCGTCATCGCGCTCGGCGCCGCCGGTTTGGTGTGCTACACGATCTTCTTCCTGGTCTGCGAGGCGGCGCTGCTCGTCCTGGCCGTGATAAACATCCGGGACGAAAAAGTGCACAACAAATACAAATCGCTCATGCTGCTCGTCCTGTACGTCTTCACCTTCCGCTACCGGCGAGTGCTTCCGGCCAGGTTCTTCGCCGAGACCGACAGCGCACCCGCTGGCGGCGGCGGGCCACGCGGCAGGCGCCGGCAGCAGCGGCGTACGACCACCAGGAATCCGCCGCCATCCTCGCCCGTGACCGACGAGGAGATTCGCGCTGTCGCCCTCCTGATCGCTCGTATGGCGAGCACGCTCGGCGACAGCAACGACACCACCGGCCCCGCCGCCGATGTCCCCGCCCAGTCCCGCCCGCGCGAATAACCGGAGGACACCGATCCTCTCGAAGAACAAGGCGCCGGCTGCCGCCGCGCCGCCGGCCAGGGCCGCCGCCGTGGTCAGGTGCGCTCATCGTGGCGGCGTGCAGCTTTGCGGCTTTACGGCGGACGGACACCGCGCTTCGTCGTTCTCTACACGCCGGCGCGCGGTTTGCGGCTCGATATCTTGACAGCGCCACAGGCGATACCGCCCCCAGCCCGTAGCGGTCAGGCTGCCTACCAGGTCAGCGGGGGTGCGCGCATCCGGGGCGACGCCGGTTTGGGTAGGGTGCTGGCGTGCCCACCCATGTCGCGCTGCTGCGCGGTATCAATCTCGGCGGTCGCAACAAGGTCGCGATGGCGGATCTGCGCGAGGTCGTGACCTCACTCGGGCATACCGACGTCGCGACGTACATCCAGAGCGGCAACGTGCTGTTCTCCACAGTCGAGACGGATACAACGGCGTTGGCCGCGACGCTGGAGCGGGCGATCGCGGAGAAGCTGGCGGTGCGGCCGCGCGTGGTCGTGCTGTCCCGGGAGGAGCTGGCACAGGTCGTACGGGACACCCCATATCCGGACGAGCCGAACCCGAAGAACGTGCACGCGGTGTTCCTCGGCGCCGAGCCGGGCCCGGATGAACTGGAAAGTTTGGCGGCCGCCCAGCGGAAGGCTGCGGCCAAGGGCAGCCGCGACACGGCGCAGGTTGTGGGCCGCACCCTCTTCTTGCACACGCCGGACGGCTTCGGACGCAGCGAACTGGCGGCGCTGCTCGCCGGCGGCAAAGGCGGCGCCAAGGCGATCGGCGCGAACGGTACGGCGCGCAACTGGGCCACCGTCACCAAGCTGCTCACCCTCTGTGATGCCTGAATAGGTTTGGGCTTGGGCAGCGGCGGCCCTTCAATGGCCAACGGCAAGGGCGTGGGCGCTCCTTTGCCCGGTCCGAAGGCCCTAGTTGGACGGCGTGTTCGTTGTCATCTGCCATCCTCCA
>CALAED010000414.1 GCA_937891035.1 uncultured Thermomonosporaceae bacterium
GTGGGCGTCGCGAGCGTGGCGGCCACCCTGCTCGCGGCGGCTGTCGGCTGGACCCTTCCGGAAACCCGCCCGCCCCGGGGTCGTGCCGACAGGACGGACGACACGGACGACACGGACGACACGGGCCGCAGCGACCGCGCGGGACGTAGGGACCCCACGGCCGGGGCTCGCCAGGGCCACACCGAGGTGCTGCGCGGCGGCCTGGCCGAGGTACGGCGCAGCCGCTCGATCCGGCGGGTGCTGGTCCTGGTCTCGGTGCTCACCGGCGTCACCGCGGTGGACGAGTTCGTGCCGCTGCTCGTCCGTTCGACCCACGTCGGTCCCACCGCGCTCACCCTGCTCGTCGGTCTCGTGACGGTCGGTTTCGCGGTGGGCGGATTGTGCGCCGGCCGCGGCACGCGGCTGCTGGCGCCGGCGCTGGTCATCGCCGCCGGGTGCCTGGCCGCCGGGGCCCTCAGCGGCCGGCCCGCCGGCATCGTGCTCGTCGCCGCCGCGTTCGGGGTCTTCCAGTGGGCGGGCGTCGCCGCCGACGCCAGGCTGCAGGACCAGATCTCCGACGATGCCCGGGCGACGGTCACCTCGCTCGCCGGTCTCGGCACCGAGACGGTCGGCATAGCGATCTTCGCCGCATACGCGGCCGGATCGTTCTGGCTGGGCCCGGCGCCCCTGTTCGCGCTGGTCGCCGTCCCCTATGTGGTGATCGCCCTCCTCTTCCGCCGGGACTAACCGGCTGATCGCATGGTGGTCCGGAGTCGTAGCGATGACGTGACAAAGGGCAAGGACTTTTCCCGTGCCGCGCGGGGAGATATCCCTTACCGGCACTCGCGGCGCGGCACTACCGGCGGGCCAGCGCTCTCGGCATGATCGGCACTTCGAGTGATGAGCGTGAGTATGAGGATGAGGAAGCCCCCGAGCGAAGAAGGTCTGTGATGAGCGTGGTCGTGGTGGGCGAGGCCCTGGTGGATCTGACGGCCGACGAAGGTGATCCCACCCGCTTCACGGCCCATCCGGGCGGCAGTCCGGCGAACGTCGCCGTGACGCTGGCCCGGCTCGGTACGCCCGTACGCTTCGCCGGCCGGCTCGCCAGGGACGGCTTCGGCCGGCTGCTGCGCGCGCACCTGACCGGCAACGGCGTCGACCTGTCGCTGTGCGTCGACGCCGCCGAGCCCGCCGGGCTCGCCGTCGTGACGCGGGCGGCCGACGGTCATGCGGAGTACGCCTTCCACGTCACCGGCACCGCCGACTGGCAATGGAAGACCGCGGAGCTTCCGCACGATCTCGATGCCGACACCCTGGCGATCCACACGGGTTCGCTGGCGCTCGCGCTCGCGCCCGGCGGTCCGGCGATCGCGGTCTGGCTGGCCGAGCAGCGGCGCGCCGGGCGGGTGATCAGCCTCGATCCCAACGTCCGCCCGGCCGTGCTCCATGATCCGCGCTGGTATCGCCCGCGCCTCGAATCGTGGGCGGGGCGCAGCGACATCGTCAAGGCCAGCGTCGAGGACCTCGCCTGGGTTTACCCGGGCGAAGATCCGGACGGGGTGGCGCTCCGCTGGTCCGTACGAGGGTCGGCGCTCGTGGTCATCACGCACGGCGCCGCCGGCGTCGACGCGGTGGTCGATGGCCAGATCGTACGGCGCCCGGCCCGGCCGGCCACCGTCGCCGACACCGTTGGCGCCGGCGACGCGGTATCGGGTGCGCTGCTCGATTGGCTGGCCCGCCACGACCGGCTCTCCCGGGCGGCGCTCGCCGCGATCACGCCGAGCGAGATGGCGACGGCACTCGACTTCGCGGCCGAGGTCGCCGCCGTGACCGTGAGCCGCCCGGGCGCCGACCCGCCGCACCGCGACGAACTCGGCGTCGCCGTTACCGGGTCGGCGGAGTCGGCCGGGTTGGCCTAAGCCGCGGCCGCGACCGGCCATGGCAAAACGACGTCAACAGGCGGCACCCCGGCGCCTAGCTTCATCCACCGCCGGCGGCCCCGCCTCGGGGCATCGAGAATTACGCGGCCGCCCGTCTTATGCGTCGCCGGTCAGCGCGCGCAGCACGCAGAACTCGTTGCCCTCGGGGTCGGCCATGACCACCCACGAGACGTCGGGGCCCTGACCCACCGAGGCCCGCAGCGCCCCGAGCCCGATCAGCCGGGCCACCTCAGCGTCTTGATCGCTCGGCCGCAGGTCGAGATGGAGCCGATTCTTGCCGGGGTTGGGGTCGGGCACCCGGAGGAAAAGCGGGTCGGGCGCCACCCCGTCCGCCGCGCTCCCGGCGGGCGGCTCGAGGACGATCTCGTCAGGGGCGTCATGAGTACGCCGCCAGCCGAGCGCGGCCTCCCAGAAGGCGGCCACCGCCGCCGGGTCGTGACAGTCCACGCACACGCATTGGATTCGCAAGGTCATGCCTGACTCTGCGCCACTCGATCTCTCGGCGTCGACTGGTTTTCCACAACCTGTGGACGGAGCGCACCGGGTGTAAACCCTGGGGGTAAGAGTCCTTGCCACGTCCCCAACCTGTGGAAAACTTGCGCGCCGGTCGGAGTGGGAGCTCCGCGGGCCGGCCGGCGCACCTACAGGCTGTGGATAACCCGCCGACGGGGTCATGTCTCGCATATCGCCAGCATGGCGACCTATGCCGCGTTCGGTGCCAGGATGGGGGCTTCGCATCGTCCGCGAAGGCCTGGCCGTGGAGACGGAGGACGGCGAGATGTCAGCAGATGCCGAAGACGTCGGCCATGACGCCGAGAACCGTTCCGCGACCGGTCCCGCCGGCCCTCCCGGTGGAGGTCATCCGGGGGGTCATCCGGCGGGCGACCCCGCAGGCCACCCCGGAGGCGAACCCCCGGGTTATCCCACGGGCCATCCGTGGAGCCCTACCGAGCTCCGGCCCCATGACCACCCTGATGACCGGCCGGACGCACGGTGGGCACGCCGGTCGCGCCGGCCCTCCGGGACCGGCTGCGCGTTGACCGTCCTGATGATCTGGATCGGCATCGGCGCCGCCCTCGTCGACTACCGCCTCGTGCTGGCCGCCAGGGTCTACTGCGGCGCGGGGGACGAAGCCGGTGACGTGTTCGCGCTCAACATCGAGATGCTTCCCCGGCTGGTGATCGGCCCGGTCATGGCGTACGCCCCATACCTGCTGATCACCTTTATCGGCCGCAGCATGTCGCCGCTGTGGCGGTTCGCGCCGTCCCGAGCGTTCATCAGGCTCATCGCCGTGCTGGCCGGGGCGGCGGCCGCCGCCGCGCTGATCGTCTTCGACTTCGCGCAGATCGGCACCCTCGCCGGTCATCTCGGCGACACGGGCCTGTGCGCCCGCGACAACGTGCCGCCGTGGTGGCCCGACTGGCTCCCCGCTTGACCTCGCGAACCCGAAAGAGGGCCGGGGCCGCCGACCTTCACCGCCCCGGCAGGCCCTTGTCGAGGCCCGCGCGGCGCAGCGCGTCGCCCAATGCGGTGTCGGCCGCGGCGGCGTCGCCGCCGCGATCCTGCTCACGGCCGCCGCCGGTCCGCTGACCGCCGCCGCCCTGCCGCCGGCCCCCGTCCTTGCGTCCGCCGTCGCCGTCTTGCCGCCCGCCGCCACGCCGCCCGCCGGCATCCCGGTCACGGCGGCCGCCGACCTCGTCGTCGAGCCGGAGGGTAAGGGAGATGCGCTTGCGCGGGACGTCCACGTCGAGCACCTTGACCCGTACGATGTCGCCCGGCTTGGCCACCTCGCGCGGGTCCTTCACGAAGTTCTTCGACATCGCCGACACGTGCACGAGACCGTCCTGGTGGACCCCGACGTCGACGAAAGCGCCGAAGGCGGCCACGTTGGTCACGACCCCTTCGAGCACCATGCCCGGCTCGAGATCGGCGAGGGTGTCCACACCCTCTTTGAAGGTCGCGGTCCTGAACGCGGGCCGCGGGTCGCGGCCCGGTTTGTCCAGCTCGGCGAGGATGTCGGTGACGGTCGGCAGCCCGAACGTGTCGTCGACGAAGTCCTTCGGGTCGATCGCGCGCAGCCGGCTGGTGTTGCCGATGAGCCCCGTGATGTCGCCGCCGGTGGCCGTCAGGATGCGGCGGATGACCGGGTAGGCCTCCGGATGGACGCTCGATGAGTCGAGCGGGTCGTCGCCGCCGCGGATGCGCAGGAAGCCGGCGCACTGCTCGAACGCCTTCGGCCCGAGCCGCGGCACGTCCTTGAGGGCGCGGCGCGACCGGAACGGGCCGTTGGCGTCGCGGTGCGCCACGATCGTCTTGGCGAGGCCTTCGCCGATGCCGGACACGCGGGTCAGCAGCGGCGGGGACGCGGTATTGACGTCGACGCCGACCCCGTTCACGCAGTCTTCGACGACGGCGTCCAGCGATCGTGACAGTTTGGTCTCCGACACGTCGTGCTGGTACTGGCCGACGCCGATCGACTTGGGATCGATCTTGACGAGCTCGGCGAGCGGATCCTGGAGCCGGCGGGCGATCGAGACCGCGCCGCGCAGCGACACGTCGAGGCCGGGCAGCTCTTGGGAGGCGTAGGCCGAGGCGGAATAGACCGACGCGCCGGCCTCGGAGACCACGGCCTTGGTGAGGCCGAGGTCGGGGTGCCGGCCGATCAGATCGGCGACGAGCTTGTCGGTCTCGCGGGACGCGGTGCCGTTGCCGATCGCGACAAGATCGACGCCGTGGGCGCGGGCCAGCCGGTGGAGCGTGGCGATCGACTCATCCCACTTGCGCTGCGGTACGTGCGGATAGATCGTGTCGGTCGCCACCACCTTGCCGGTCGGGTCGACGACGGCGACCTTGACGCCCGTACGGAACCCGGGGTCCAGGCCCATCGTGGCCCGGGCCCCGGCGGGCGCGGCGAGCAGCAGATCGCGCAGGTTCGCGGCGAACACCCGTACGGCCTCGTCCTCGGCCGCCTCCCGCAGCCGCATCCGCATGTCGATGCCGAGATGGACGAGGATGCGCGTCCGCCAGGCCCAGCGCACGGTCTCGGTCAGCCAGCGGTCGGCGGGCCGGCCGCGATCGGCGATGTCGAAGCGGCGGGCGATGCGCGCCTCATAGTCGCTCTGTCCGCCCGCGGCGGCGGTGGCCGGGGCGGCGGCAGGGGCGTCAGTGGCCGGGGCGGGTTCCGCGTCCGGCTCCGGGGTGACGTCGAGGATCTCTTCCTTCTCGCCGCGGAACATCGCCAGCACCCGGTGCGAGGGCAGCCGGGTGAACGGCTCGGCGAAGTCGAAGTAGTCGGCGAACTTGGCCCCCTCTTCCTCCTTGCCGGGCCGAACCCGGGAGACGAGGCGGCCCCGCGACCACATCAGCTCGCGCAGCTCTCCGATCAGGTCGGCGTCCTCGGCGAAGCGCTCCACCAAGATCGCGCGAGCGCCCTCCAGCGCCGCGGCGGCGTCCGCGACTCCCTTGTCGGGGTCGACGAACTCGGCGGCGGCCGCCTGCGGATCGTGCGCGGGGTCGGTCAGCAGCCGCTCGGCGAGCGGTTCGAGGCCCGCCTCCCTGGCCACCTGCGCCTTGGTACGGCGCTTGGGCTTGTAGGGAAGGTAGATGTCCTCGAGCCGCGCCTTGGAGTCGGCGGCCAGGATGCGCGCCTCTAGCGCGTCATCGAGCTTGCCCTGCGACCGGATCGAATCGAGAATCGCCGCCCGCCGTTCCTCAAGCTCTCGCAGGTAGCGCAGCCGCTCTTCGAGGGTGCGCAGCCGCGCGTCGTCGAGCG
>CALAED010000415.1 GCA_937891035.1 uncultured Thermomonosporaceae bacterium
GAGCCGATGGAGGCCTGCCCGGACGGCTTTGAAGCTGCCGTTGCCATTTGCCCATCTGCGGTGCCGGTCGTGTCCCTCCTCGTCGCCGTCCAGGCTGACCCCGACGCGCACGTCCTGCTCAAGGAACAACTCAAGGAACGTCCGGTCGAGCAGTACGCCGTTGGTCTGGACGTTGAACCGCACATCGACATCGGGTCCGCAGGCGGCGCGGACCGCCGCAATGGTGTACCGCAGATGTTCGACGCCGGCGAGCAGGGGCTCACCGCCGTGCAGCGTGATGTCGATCCGATTGAGGAGTTTGGCGTGAGCGTGCTCGGCGATCCGCTTGGCTGCCCAGTCGACCGTGTGTTTGGCCATCTTCCGCGGCTGGCGGCGCCACCCCTGATCCGCCATCTCATACATGTAGCAATAGTCACAGGACAGGTTGCAGCGACTGTGGATCTTGAGGATGAACTCCCGGAAGGGAGTTGGCCGCCAGCCCTGCCCCAACAAAGCTTGGACATCGAGGGTCTCTGGCCACTCGCCGGTCTGAGTCTGTTGTGCAAGTCCATCGGCCACGCCGGTCGCCCCCTGCGAATGGATCCAGGCGCGCCGCTGCACCCGTGTCATCTTTTTGCGTGACATGTGCAGCTTTCAAGATATTTAAACGCTCTCGATGATCCCATTTTTGTGGTGATCATCCAACGCTCATGCTCACGCCACTCGCCGTCGATGCGGATAGTGTGCCGAGCGGACGGTGTGCGCCGGAATCCGGCCTGCTCAACGACCTTCCTTGACGGCGCGTTTCCCGGTTGAATATCTGCCTCCAGCCGGTAAAGGCCGAGTTCGTCAAACGCGTACCTTACCGCCAAGCGCACCGCCTCAGCGACGTATCCGTGGCCCGCTGTGGCCGTGAATCCGCCATATCCGAGTGTGCCGGTCCGGTGAGGGGCCCATACGATATGATTGATATTGACGAATCCCGCCAAATCTTTGGTGGTATTAAGGCGCACGACGAAACCGATCGCAGCAACACCATCGAAACGCGCAAGGTATTCGTCGAACTCCGCCGCGGTCGTCGGAACGAAGACCAACCCTCGATGCAGGCTCACACTTTCTCGCGCCCGTGCTATGAACTCGTGTCGATCACCAGGAGTCACCGGCCACAGCGTGACTCGCGCCCCCATAAGCAAGCTCACGGAAGGAATTTAACCCCGGTTCGGTCATGCGCAGAAGGGGTGGACGCACCTCGGCCACGTGGACTGGACGGCCGTTCGCGGCGCACCCGAGGTGGTTGCCGCACCGTGATTGGCCAGGAGCGCACAATAAGTTAGCGTACGGCGCACAACTGCCCTAATCCGTACGCAGACAGGCGCGTGGAGATGCCACCTTGATCTTGCGTGTCGGGCGACGGACGGGCGGGGCTATGTCCAAGATTGCGGATCTGCTGAACAACGGCCGGTCGCAGCGGGCGGCCCAAGCGGCGGCAGGCGCACCGCCGGCTCGGCCGCCGTCCGGCGCGCAGCCGGCGGCGGCTCCCGCTCCGCCGGCCGCGCCGGGCGGCGGAGGCGGCCACGAGATGCAGGTGCAGCGCCAGGCGCTGGAGCGAGCCGCCGGCGCGGCCCCCGATCTGGAGGCCACGATCCGGGCCGGGTTGCGGGCGATCGGGCCCGAATCAAGGGAGGCGGCCGCCGGCCTTAAGGGCTGGGCGACGGCCGGCGCCCTGGACAAGGTGGCCCACGGGTGGCACATCAAGATCAACTCTATCGCCGACCATGTTGCCGACTTCGAGCCCAAGCTGCGGGAGACCGCGCGCCACGTCGAGCGGGCCGAGCAGGACACGACCCAGCTGATCCAGCGGCTGCGGGCGTGGTGACGCGATGGTGTCGTTCGCTCAGCTGCGGGACGCGAAACTAGAGCCGCTGTCGGACGCTGTGACGGCGTGGACCAACCTGGTCAAAAAGCTTGAGTCCGCCGAGGACGACTACCGCGACAAGCTCCTCAAGCCGCTGCGCGATTCGCGCTGGCGGGGCAAGGCGGCCTCGGCCGCGCTGCGGACGCTGATTCCGTTCACGCAGTACTTCCGGGTCTCCGCCACCGAGGCGTCCGCGATCGCCAGCGTCCTGCACTTCGGTCACCGGCAGTTCGCCGCGGCGCAGCGCAAGCTGAAGGGGGCCATCGAGGAGGCGTCGGGGTTGCGGCTGAGCGTCGGTGAGGACGGCTCGGTACGGCTGCCGCCGATGGATCCCTCGTCGGCGAAGAATCCAGAGTCGGTCAAATACTGGGATCGGCTGAAATTTCAGGCGGGTCAGATCCACGGCCAGCTAGCGGCGGCCGTCAAGGAGGCGACCGAAGCCGACCAGCGGATCTCCCAGGCGCTCGGCAGGCTCGGCGCGGAGATCCTCGACCGGCCGAACTCGGGCGTCGACGCCGCCGCCGACGCGCGGATGGCCGCCAAGCTGGCCGGATTCGACAAGAACAACATCCCGCCCAAGGGCGTCGACACGCCCAAGGAGGCGGCGGCCTGGTGGAAAGGCCTCCCCGAAGAGCAGCGCCATCTGATGATGAACGCCTTCCCGGAAAAGATCGGCTGGCTGAACGGCATCCCCTCCGAAGATCGCGACGAGGCCAACCGGGTCGGCCTGGCCAACCGGGTGGCGGAGCTAGAGACCAAGAAGGACCAAGGCCACATTTATCCGCACGAATATCGCGAGCTGCGGCGGCTCGAAACGATGCGGTTCCAGCTCGGCAGGCTCGATGAAGCGGGTAAGGACCCGTACCTGCTGGGGCTCGACACCCGGGTCACGACCACCGACGGACGGGCGATCGTGGCGATCGGCAATCCCGACAACGCGAAGCACACCGGAGTCCTCGTGCCCGGCATCACCAACGACATCGACAACTTCGGCACCACCCTCGACCGCGCGGACCGGCTGTCCGCACAAGCGAACCAGTACGCCCCAGGAGAGGTGTCGACCATCGCCTGGCTCGGCTATGACGCGCCCGGCGACCACACCGGGCTGCCGGGCCACCCCGGGGCCTTCTCGTACGCCGAGCAGGGCGCCCCGGCGCTCAGCCAGACCGTCGACGGGATCCGCCAGGCCCAATCGGACGCCGGCCTGAACAACGGGCACATCACGGCGATCGGGCACAGCTACGGATCGGTCGTCGTCGGGGAGGCGGCGACGCGGGGCGGGCTGCACGTCAACGACATCGTCACCGCCGGCAGCCCGGGGGTGCACGCCTCCCATGCCTCTGAACTGAACGTCGGCGCGGACCACGTGTGGGCGGCACGGGGGAGCGGTGACTTCGTGCCCTCGCTTGGCCCCTTCGCCCACGGTGGTGACTGGGGCGTCGTGCCGTCCGATCCAAATTTCGGCGCCAACGCGATGAGGACCGACACCGCCGGCCACGGTGAGTACTGGAACTACCGGCCCGGCACGCACGAGGCGTCCGAGAGCCTCGCCAACCAGGCGAGGGTCATCGCCGGCCGCTACGACGATGTGACGCGGGCGGGTGGCACCCTTGCCAAGTGAGGACGGGACCGTACGGGTGCTGGGCCAGGAGGCCGCCACCGAGCGGGCCGAACGGCATGCCCAGATGATCATCAAGGCCGCCGAGGTGGCGACCGGTCCAACGCCGATGGACGCCGGTCCGATGCCCTACGGGCCGGACGAGGACATCGATGTCCGGCCGGACGGTACGTACGACCCGTACCAGATCGCCGTGATCAGCGGGATCGGCGACGTTCCCACGGACCAACTCGAAGCGGCGATCCAACGGGTGGGCGCCGTGCTGCGCCGGTCCGGCTGGATCATCGGCGACCTCACACCGGCGGCGATCGGCCGCGACTCGACCCGGCTCACCGGCGCCAACCTGGCCGACGGCCACACCTTCATCATCGAGGCGCTGCACGACCTGAACCGCCTCGTCATCAACGTCACGTCGCCTCCCTATCGCCACCCGGCCTGACGTCGCTCAAGCCGCTCAAGCCGCTCAGGGGGCTCAGGGGGCTCAGGGCGCTGAGGGCGAAGCGTGTAGCAACTCAGCGAGGAGATCCCGGACGTATTTCTCGATGGTGTCGCGGATGGGACGGATCTCCTCGACGGTCTTGCCCGCGGGGTCCGTCAGCTCCCAGTCGAGGTAGCGCTTGCCGGGATAGATCGGGCACGCGTCGCCGCACCCCATGGTGATGACCACATCGGCGGCCCGAACGGCCTCGTCGCTGAGCGACGTGGGAGTCTGGCCGGCCAGGTCAACGCCGACTTCGGCCATGACCGTGACGACGGCCGGATTGACGGAGTCGGCCGGCGCCGAGCCCGCCGACCGTACGCGCACGCGCCCGCGGGCGTGTCGGTCCAGCAGTGCGGCCGCCATCTGCGATCGGCCGGCGTTGTGCACGCAGACGAACAACACTTCGGGGATCTCGGGGATCTCGGGCATCGCTAGCCGGTGACCTGGTCGGACAGCAGGACGGTCGCCAGCTCCCGCAGCCCGGCAGGCAGCAGCCAGTAGTACACCCACGTGCCGCGCCGCTGTGAGGCGATCAGACCGGCCTCGCGCAGCACCTTGAGGTGGTGGGAGATCGTCGGGGCGGTGACGTCGAAGGCGCCGGTCAGGTCGCACACGCACACGCCGACCCCGGCTTCGCGGCCGCCGGCGTGCGCACCGATCAGGGACAGCAGCCGCAGCCTGACCGGGTCGGAGAGCGCTTTGAACTTCCGGGCGAGCCGGGCGGCCTCGGCCGCCCCCATCGGCTCGGCGACCGGCCGCGCGCAGCAGTCCTGTGGCGAGGAGCCGTCCTGCGGCGGCCGGGTCTCCCGAAGCGGCGAGAGCGGCAAAACCTGATTCGACATATCTCTAATTTGACAGACCCCTAAGCCCAAGTCCACTTCGTGCGCCGCGGGGCCTCGCCGCTCGTCACGCCCGCCGATATCAGGCGGGCGCCTCGCTCAGGCGGGCGCCTTCTGGGCGGGTACCTCCTGTTCGTCGTACTCGGAGCCGTAGTCCTGGTGTGACCGCTCCTTGAGCAGCAGCGCCGCGACGATGCTGACCAGCGCGCACAGCGCCATGTACGCGGCGATCATCGCTGAGCTCTCGTACGTGTCCAGCAGCCACACAGCGATGAGCGGCGCGGGGCCGCCCGCGGTGAGGGAGGCCAGCTGGTACCCGAGCGACGCCCCGCTGTAGCGCAGCCGGCCGGTGAAGCTCTCGGCGATGAACGTGGCCTGCGGGCCGTACTGCATGTCATGGATGGGCCATGCCAGCACGATGGCCAGCATGACGAGCCCGGTGGAGCGGGTGTCAAGCAGCGCGAAGTAAGGATAGGACCACAGCAGCATGGCCACCGCGCCGGCCACGTAGATCCGCTTGCGGCCCACCCGGTCGGACATATAGCCCCAGAACGGCACGGTGACCATCGAGACCAGCGCGCCGATGATGACGAACGTGTAGACCTGGTCGGACTCGAAGCCCAACGTGTCGGTCGCGTAGCTGAGCACGAAGACTGTGAAGATGTAGAACGGCGCCTGCTGCCCGGTACGCAGCAGCGCGCTGAGGATGATCTCTCGCCAGTTCCGGGTGATGACTTCGAGGACGGGGATCCGCTCCACCCGGTTGTCCCTGAGCACGGCGGAGAAGACCGGCGTCTCCAGGATCCCGAGCCGGATGTAGAGACCCACTCCGACCAGCACGATGCTGAGCAGGAACGGGATGCGCCAGCCCCAGTACGGGTCGATCGGCTGGCACACCTTCAGCGCCGTGTACCCGAGCACCAATCCGACCGGCACGCCGAATTGCGGCCAGCTGCCGAGCAGGCCGCGATACCCGCCGACCCGCTTACCCCACTCGGTGGACAGCAGCACCGACCCGCCCCACTCGCCGCCGACCGCGATGCCCTGCATCAGGCGGAGTACGGTAAGGATGATCCCGCCCCAGATCCCGATCTGGTCGTACGTGGGGACCAGCCCGACCGCCGTCGTCGCCACGCCCATGCACAGCAACGTGATGATGAGCGTCGCCTTGCGGCCGATGCGGTCGCCGTAGTGACCGAAGATCGCCGCGCCGATGGGCCGGGCGGCGAAGCCGCCGAAGTACGTGCCCAGGGAAAGCAGCAGTCCCGTGGACGGGTCATTGCCGGGGAAGTAGAGGTCGGCGAAGATCGTCGTGGCCGCGAACCCGTACAGGAAGAAGTCGTACCACTCGATCGAGGTCCCGACGGCGGACGCGACGACCGCCCTGACCATGGGTCTTTTGTCGGGAGTGGTGGGGGATCCGGAGACTCGAGAGGTATCCGCCATCTTGCCTCCATGGAGTTTGCCACAATGATTAGTCCATTTCGCGGCGCGGCACAAGAGGCACGGGAGGCGCGAGCGCGCGATGACGCGATGACGGTCCAATGGGCGGCCGCGTCCCCGGCTCGCCCACCGGCTCGTCACCGCGACGCCGAGTCCGACGGAGCGGCGGCTCGAGGACCTGAAACGGTTTGATGACGGATGGCTTCGCGAAGCTCGATGGTCGGGACCAGGCCATCCTCAAGGTCCTGGCCGCCGACGTGACCGACTGCCCGCGCCTTTTCACCCTCCGGGAGGTCGCCTCGGGCAAGCGCGCCGCGCGGGTGCTCAGGACCAAATACTCCCTCACGTTGTGGTGTGAGTTCCCCGGCGGGGAGCACTCATGGGACCCGGCCACCTACACCTTCCACGAAACGCGAGAATGGCTGGGAAGGTGGCGCCCTACGCCCTGCGGGTGAGCCGGCTGCTGCGCGTGGTGGTCCCCGTCGCCGCCGCGCTCCCCGGCGCCCTGGCCAACGACGATCTCAAGCGCGTCGAACAGCAGCTTGAGCTCCTCAAGGCGGTCGCCGAACAACTTCCGGAGCAGCTCACGATGGACGGCGACGCGGAGCGCGTCCGGGCCGAGGAGGGCGCCGGACTGCGCGCCCTGCGCACCCTTCTCCTGGCCCAGGACGACATCCGCGCCTTCGGCGATCTGCGAAAGGTCGTCACCGCGACCGGCGACATCCTCTGGGTCTGCCCCGAGCACGAGCGACGCCTCCCGTGACCCGCTAGCTTGGCGGGCATGTCCGTCCCGCAGCGCCTGGCCGTCGTTCCAACCCCGTTCCTGGTCGAGCACCTGCCCCACGCCACGCTCCCCGAGGACGATGAGTGGATCGCCCTCGTGCGGGCGCCCGAGGGCCTGACGGTGATCAGAGAGGCACCGCACTATGTCGACAGTGACCGCTGGTTCGGCTTCTACGGTCACGAGACCGCGCGGCGGCCGCCGAAGACCGGCACGCTGGCGACGATCGTCGGTCCGCTCGCCGAGGCCGAGATCCCGGTGTTCGCGGCGTCGACGTACCACGCAGACTTGGTGCTGGTGCCGGAGCGCCTGCTGGCGGACGCCGTGACCGCACTCAAGGCCGCCGGCCACGAGGTCGACGGACGCGAGGTCGACGGGAACGGCCGGCCCGCCGTCCCCTAGCGTTCCCGCCGCCGCCGCCGGCGGCGGCGGCCGTCCGTACGTCGTTGATCGTCGCGCGACCAAAGACACGCCCAAAGACACGCTGCCACGCTGCCGCTCGGGCCTAACTGCTCACCTGCCTGGCCGCGGGCTCCTGCTCACGCAGCCCGTGCGATCTCGCTCGGAGGAACACGATCGCCACCGCGAGCGCGGCGAGCGCGGTCAACAGGCCGACGGCCGTGTTCTTGGTGAGGCCGAGGACGACGAAGCCGGCCAGGGACGCTCCCGCGCAGACGAACGCGTACGGCAGCTGCGTGGTGACGTGCTCGATCACCTGGATGCCGGAGCCGATCGACGAAAGGATCGTCGTGTCGGACAGCGGCGAGGTGTGATCGCCGAAGATCGCCCCGGCCAGCACAGCGCCGAAGGCCGGGATCAGCATGGAGATGTCGATGCTCACCACGATCTCGGCGGCGATCGGCAGGATCAGGCCGAAGGTCCCGAAGGTGCTGCCCATCGAGAACGCGATGAAGCACGCCAGGACGAACAGGATCGCCGGAAGCAGCGAGAAGGCGAGGTCGCCGGTGATATAGCTCGCGACGTACTCACCGATCCCGAGCTCGGAGATGATCTCGGCCGTCACCCAGGCCAGGAAGACGACCACCACGGCGGTCCACATCGATCCCGCCCCTACCACGGCCGCGCGTCCGATCTGCCGTACTTGCGTGCGCTTGGCGAGGAGCCGCACCGCCGCGACGGCGCACGCGATGATCCCGGCATAGAAGAGCGCCAGGATCACGTCGGTGTTGGCGAGCACCTGCCTGACCGTGACCGCCCCCTCGGTCGCGGCGACGCCCATCCACACCGCGATCACGATGGTGACGACGACCAGGGTGATGACCGGTGCCAACAGGTCGAGCGGCCGGCCGTCGGCGCGCTGCGGGAGCGCGCGACTGATCTCGCCGGGGACCTTGCCCCGGGTCTCGTCCCAGAGGACGCCTTCGGCCTCGGCGCGCTGCTCGTGCCTGCGCATCGGGCCGAAGTCCAGGCCGAGCAGCGCCACCGCGAACGTGAACAGCAGCGCGGTGATCGCGTAGAAGTTCGCGGGGACGCTTTGCAGGTACGCCTCGTAGCCGGACAGCGAGGTGATGTCGTTGTCCTCGAAGATGTCGGTCATCGTCACCGCGATGAACGCCGCCCAGCCGGAGATGGGGACCAAGATGATGACCGGAGCGGCGGTGGAGTCGACCAGGTAGGAGAGCTTGGCCCGCGAGATCCGACGCTGGTCGGTGACCGAGCGGCTGACGTTGCCGCCGACGAGGCTGGAGAAGGCGTCGTCGAAGAAGATCACGATGCCCACCACGATGGGCACCAGCTGAGCCTGGACGCGGGTACGCACCCGTCGCGTCACCCACTCCGCGAACGCTCCCGTCCCACCGGCGATGTAGATGAACGTCGTGAGCACGCCGAGCATGAAGACGAAGGCCGAGATGTACATCTCTTCGGCGATCTCCCCGTCGGCGATGACGAGGCCGCTCACCACATCGAAGATCAGCTCGGCGGCACCGGTGACGCTC
The DNA here is from genome assembly GCA_937891035.1 of uncultured Thermomonosporaceae bacterium. Classification (GTDB taxonomy): domain Bacteria; phylum Actinomycetota; class Actinomycetes; order Streptosporangiales; family Streptosporangiaceae; genus CALAED01. The sequence continues at coordinate 9,015 of CALAED010000415.1, forward strand.
CAGTCGGCGGCCATCACCGAGCCGAGGATGATGCCGACCAGGAGCGACATGATGATCCGCTTGGTGGCGATGGCCAGCCCGATCGTGACCAGCGGCGGGAGCAGGGACAGGATCGAGGGCTCCACGCCGATCAGCGCCTCTCGCGCACGAGCGTCGTCGAGAGCCGGCCGAGGCCGCCGACCTCGCAGACGACCTCGTCGCCTGGCTTCATCCACACCTTCTCGGCCATGCCGAGGATGACGCCCTCCGGCGTCCCGGTGAAGATGAGGTCGCCCGGCTCGAGCGTCATGATCTGGGAGAGGTCGGCGACGAGCGTGGCGACCGAAAAGATCATGTCCCGGGTGTTCGACTTTTGGCGCGGCTCCCCGTTGACCCAGGTCATGAGGTCCAGGTCCTGCGGGTCCGGCACCTCGTCGGCGGTCACCAGGTACGGGCCGAGCGGGGCGAACCCGTCGATGGCCTTCCCGTACGTCCACTGGCTGGACCGGGTTTGCAGCTCGCGGGCGGACAGATCGTTGCCCGTCGCGTACCCGAAGACGTGGTCGAGGGCCTGCGCGGCGGTGACGTTCCGCGTCGGGCGACCCATCACCGCGACGAGTTCGACCTCATAGTCGACCCGCGACGTCGCCGCCGGGATGGCGACGTGCTGCCGATGGCCGGCGAGGCTGTTGCGGTACTTGGCGAAGTAGATCGGATGATCGGGGACCGGGTTGCCGGCCTCCGCCGCGTGCCGCCGGTAGTTGAGGCCCACGCAAATGATCTTGGGAGGGTCGGGCACGCACGGCGCGAGGTCGTGGTCGTCGAGTGGCCGCGCCGGCGGGCCGGTCTCGAGGAACGCGCGGACCCGCGCGAGCGCGTCGGGGCCACCGGCGAGGAGCTCGGCGACGGATCCGGGAACACCGTCCCCGGCCGCGGCGGTCAGGTCGACCACCACCTCTCCTTCCCCCTCGATCCCCAGGTGGATGCCGTCGTCGGTGTGGAAGGACAGGAATCGCATGGCTCACCTGCTCGTCGTCACTGATCGGGACCACCTCCAGTCATGCACAATGCACTTTGGCTGAAAACCCCCTCATACCGACGATTCGCCCGTCCGTCACCAGCCGCCGGCTGCTCGGCTGCTCGGCCTGCATCCGGGCCCCCCGGACATGAGCCTCGCCGCGGTCGACGCCACCGGTACGTCTAGAGCTTGTGGAGGACGCCGCCGAACTCCTTGACCAGCTTGTCGCCCGCGGTCCAGCCGATGTACGGCTGAAGCGTCTCGTCGACGGGGTGCAGGGGCGGCTGGTGCGGATCTGGGCGCCAGTCGCAGACATCCACAAGCCCGGGCGGCACGGGTTCCAGACCCAGCCCAGCGATGAGATCTTGGAATCCGTCCACGGTGCGGGTCTTCCACACCAACCCCAGTTCGTTGGCCGTCTGGGTGTGCGCTCGCGCCGCTTCCTCGTGTACCCCGATGAACTGGGATGCCGCGAGAAAGCTGCCTGGGACCAGGGCGTCCACGATGGCGGCGAACATGTCGCGTGCCTGCTGGTCGTCGGGGATGGAATGGGGCACCGACAAGAACAGCGCCGCGACGGGCTGGTCGAAGTCGATAAGGTCGCGTACTTCGGGGCGGGCCAGGATGTCTTGCGGGTCGGTCATGTCGGCCTGGATCACCGTGGTGGCGTCTTCGGCCAGCAGCGCCCGGCCGTGCACTAAGACGATGGGGTCGTTGTCGACATAGACCACGTGCGCATCCGGCTGGAACCGCTGAGCGACCTGATGCACGTTCGCCTGTGTCGGCAGCCCACTGCCCATGTCCAAGAACTGCCGGATGCCCGCTTCCCGGGACAAGAATCGCACTACTCGGTAGAGGAACAGCCGGTTTTCTCGGGCTGAGTCAAGCCCTTCGGGGAACCGCTCGACAAAGATTCGCACGGCTTCCCGGTCCACGGCGAAGTTATCCTTTCCGCCGAGGCAGTAGTCGTACATTCGCGCTGGATGCGCGACCTTGGTGTTGAGCTCGATCGGCGTCGCGTCCATCCCTGGCATGTGCGCCTCCTGTCGCGGCGGGTCCGCGCGGTGCCGGCGCGTCGTGCATCAATTGAGCGATCGGCCAAGCGGTGAGG
>CALAED010000416.1 GCA_937891035.1 uncultured Thermomonosporaceae bacterium
GCACCGGCGCGAGGACCGGGGGATGCGGCTCGAGCCGTTCACCAGCCGGTGCGTGCGCGCCGGTGAGGTCCACGAGCTCGTCACCACGGACCACACGGACACCGAGGCGGGCGCGCGCGTCGATCGGGTGGGCTTCCTCGGCTTCGCCGAGATCGCCAACGCCGGAGTGATCGACCGTGGCGACCAGGTGCTGGTCGACGGCACCCCGATCGGCATCGTGCTCGGCTTCGACGCCTGTCACTTCCCCAACCACTACAACGTACTGATCTTGACCGACCGGCCAACGACCGGACCGGAGCTGGCGGTGAAACCGGAGTCGAAGATCTCCTTCGTCTCTGGCCTCGATGCCCCGGGGACCTCGGCGACAGCTCGGTGAGAGGAGGAACCGATGTCATTGCTGGAGAGGATTGACCAGCCCGCGGACCTGCGCCGGCTGTCTGAGTCCGACTTGGTCGCGCTGGCGACCGAAATCCGCGGACTGCTGGTGGAGAAGGTGTTTCAAACCGGCGGGCACCTCGGCCCGAACCTCGGGGTGGTGGAGCTGACGCTCGCGCTGCACCGGGTGTTCGATTCGCCGAAGGACCGGATCGTGTGGGACACCGGCCACCAGGCCTATGTCCACAAGATTCTGACCGGCCGCCGGGACGGCTTCGACCGGCTCCGCAAGCAGGGCGGCCTGTCCGGCTACCCGTCGCGGGCCGAGTCCGAGCACGACCTGATCGAGAACTCGCACGCGTCGGTCGCGCTGTCGTACGCCGACGGGCTGGCCCGCGGCCACGAGCTGCGCGGCGAGCACGACCGGTCCGTGGTGGCCGTCGTCGGCGACGGCGCGCTGACCGGCGGCATGCCGTGGGAGGCGCTGAACAACATCGGCGGCGCGCCGGAGCGCCCGATGGTCGTTGTGCTGAACGACAACACCCGCTCGTACGCGCCGACGATCGGCGGGCTCGCCGCGCACCTGGCCGCGCTGCGCGACGGCCGGGGCGGGTTCAGCGTCTTCGAGAACCTGGGCCTGACCTATCTCGGGCCGGTCGACGGGCACGACATCCCCTCGCTGGAGTCCGCGCTGCGCCGCGCCCGGATGCTGCGGCGCCCCGTGCTGGTGCACGTGGTCACCCAGAAGGGCCGCGGGTTCGACGCCGCCGAGCGCGACGAGCTGGACGCCTTCCACGCCGTCAAGCCGATGGATCCACAGGCCGCGGCGCCACGGCCGGTGGAGGCGCCTTCCCCCGACGCCTCATGGACATCGGTCTTCGGGCAGGAGCTCGTCCGACTGGGCGAGTCCAACCCCGAGATCGTCGCCATCACGGCCGCGATGGCCGAGCCGACCGGGCTGCTCGGCTTCGCCAAGCGGTTCCCCGACCGGTTCATCGACGTCGGCATCGCCGAGCAGCACGCGGTCGCCGCGGCCACCGGGCTCGCGACCGGCGGCCTGCACCCGGTCGTCGCGATCTACGCCACGTTCCTCAACCGGGCCTTCGACCAGGTGCTGATGGACGCCGCGCTGCACCGCTCCCCGGTCACGTTCGTCCTGGACCGGGCCGGCGTCACCGGTGACGACGGGGCGAGCCACAACGGCATGTGGGACCTGTCGATCCTGCAGGTGGTGCCCGGGCTGCGCATCGCCGCGCCGCGCGACGGCTCCCGGCTGCGCGAGCTGCTCGCCGAGGCGGTGGACATCACGGACGGGCCGACGCTGCTGCGCTACTCCAAGGGCGCGGTCGGCCCCGACCTGCCGGCCGTCGGCACGATCGACGGCATCGACATCCTGCGCCGCTCCGGCCCGCTTGACGTACTGATCGTTGGTGCCGGCGCGATGGCCGCCACGGCGGTGGAGGTCGCCGACCGGCTCGCCGCGCACGGGATCGGCGCGACCGTCGCCGACCCGCGCTGGCTGCTGCCGGTCAACCCGGGCATGGCCGACCTGGCCATCCGCCACCGCCTGGTAGTGACGATCGAGGACAACAGCCGCGCGTCCGGCGTGGGCTCGGCCATCGCGCAACTGCTGCGCGACGCCGACGTCCACACCCCCGTGCGCGACTTCGGGCTGCCCCGCAGCTTCCTCCCGCACGGCAAGCGCGACGACCTGCTCAGCCAGTACGGGCTGACCGCACAAGACATCTCCCGGGCCGTGGTCGAGCAGATCGCCGACCTGGCCGAGGGCAACGAAGTGAACGAGCCGGTGGCCGAACTCACGGCGGCCGCCAAGCAGGAAAGGACCACGAAAGATGAGCGTTCAACTCGGTATCCCCACAGTTCGCGCGCAGACGCCCACGGTGGCGAAGCGGCGTAAGTCCCGGCAGATCATGGTGGGGTCGGTCCCCGTCGGCGGGGACGCGCCCGTATCGGTCCAGTCGATGACCACCACCCTGACCTCGGACGTCAACGCGACGCTGCAGCAGATCGCCGAGCTGACCGCGTCCGGCTGTCAGATCGTCCGGGTGGCGGTGCCCTCCCAGGACGACGCCGACGCGCTGCCCGCGATCGCGAAGAAGTCGAAGATCCCCGTGATCGCCGACATCCACTTCCAGCCCAAGTACGTCTTCGCCGCCATCGACGCCGGCTGCGCGGCCGTACGCGTCAACCCCGGCAACATCAAGAAGTTCGACGACAAGATCGGCGAGATCGCCCGGGCCGCCAAGGACGCGGGCATCCCGATCCGGATCGGCGTCAACGCCGGTTCGCTGGACAAGCGGCTGCTGGCCAAGTACGGCAAGGTCAACGCCGACGCCCTGGTGGAGTCGGCGCTGTGGGAGGCCTCGCTGTTCGAGGAGCACGACTTCCGCGACATCAAGATCTCGGTCAAGCACCACGACCCGGTCGTGATGATGCAGGCCTACCGCAAGCTGGCCGCCAGCTGTGACTACCCGCTGCACCTCGGCGTCACCGAGGCCGGCCCGGCCTTCCAGGGCACGATCAAGTCGGCCGTCGCCTTCGGCGCCTTGCTCGCCGAGGGCATCGGCGACACGCTCCGCGTCTCGCTGTCGGCTCCGCCGGTCGAAGAGGTCAAGGTCGGCACGGCGATCTTGGAGTCGCTCGGCCTGCGGGAGCGGAGCCTGGAGATCGTCTCCTGCCCGTCCTGCGGCCGCGCCCAGGTCGACGTCTACAAGCTGGCCAACCAGGTGTCCGCGGGTCTGGAGGGCTTCCCCGTGCCGCTGCGCGTGGCCGTCATGGGCTGCGTCGTCAACGGCCCCGGCGAGGCGCGCGAGGCCGACCTCGGCGTCGCCTCCGGCAACGGCAAGGGCCAGATCTTCGTCAAGGGCGAAGTCGTCAAGACCGTTCCCGAGGACCAGATCGTCGAGACCCTCATCGAAGAGGCCATGCGCATCGCCGAGGAGCGGGGCATCGAGGTCGACCTGGACAACCTCGACGGCGACGGTCCCGAAGTGCTGGTGGCGTAACGGCGGTCCGTGATGCCACTGAAGGTTGTCGAAGAAGCCACGGCGGGCGTGCCGACCCACTGCCCGTACTGCGCTCTTCAATGCGCGATGACGCTGCGGCCACGCCCGGGCGGCGGGGCCGACGTCGAACCGCGCGACTTCCCCGTGAACGGTGGCGGGTTGTGCCGGAAGGGGTGGACGGCGGCCGAGCTGCTGTCCTCCCCCGACCGGCTGACCACGCCGCTGATGCGCCGGACGCGGACGGCCCCGCTCGAGCCGGTGTCCTGGGACGCCGCGCTCGACCGGATCGCGGCCGAGCTGCGCCGGATCCAAGACGCTCATGGCCGGGACGCGGTCGCCGTGTTCGGCGGCGGCGGCCTGACCAACGAGAAGGCCTATCTGCTCGGCAAGTTCGCCCGGGTCGCGCTGGGCACCGCCAACATCGACTACAACGGCCGGTTTTGCATGTCGTCGGCGGCGGCGGCCGCGAACGCCGCGTTCGGCGTCGACCGCGGGCTGCCGTTCCCCGTCACCGACATCGCGTCGGCCGGCGCGGTCTTGCTGGTGGGCGCCAACGTGGCCGAGACCATGCCGCCGTTCGTCCGGCACCTGCCGGGCGCCGGCGATGACCGCGGGCTCATCGTGGTCGATCCGCGGCGCAGCCAGACCGCGCGCGACGCCGACCTGCACCTGCAGGTGACCCCCGGCACCGACCTCGCGCTGGCCAACGGGCTGCTGCACATCGCGATCGCGGAAGGCCTGATCGACACCGACTACATCGCGGCGCGGACCACCGGGTTCGACGAGGTGCGGCGCAACGTCTCGGCCTACTGGCCGGAGCGCGTCGAACGCATCACCGGGGTGCCGGTCAGCGAGCAGCGCGCGGCCGTCAGGATGCTGGCCGCCGGGCGGGCGAACGGCGGCGCCATGGTGCTGACCGCGCGCGGCGCAGAACAGCACAGCAAGGGCGTGGACACGGTCCGCGCGTTCATCAACCTGGCGCTGGCCCTCGGCCTGCCGGGCCGGCCCGGCTCCGGGTTCGGCTCGATCACCGGGCAGGGCAACGGCCAGGGCGGGCGCGAACACGGCCAAAAGGCCGACCAGTTGCCCGGCTACCGCCGCATCGACGACCCGGACGCCAGGGCGCACGTGGCCGGGGTGTGGGGCGTCGACCCGGACGTCCTGCCCGGTCCCGGACGCTCGGCGCAGGAGCTGATCGAGTCGCTCGGCACCCCGGACGGGCCGAAGGCGATGTTCGTGGCCGGCAGCAACATCGCGGTGTCGGCGCCGCAGGCCGGGCTTGCCGAACGCCGGCTGGCCGCGCTCGATTTCCTCGCCGTCAGCGACCTTGTCCTGTCGGAGACGGCCAAGCTCGCCGACGTGGTCTTGCCGGCGGCCCAGTGGGCCGAGGAGGAAGGCACGATGACCAATCTGGAAGGCCGGGTGCTGCGCCGCCGGCGCGCCGTCGCTCCGCCGCCGGGCGTGCGCACCGACCTGGAGATCCTGGCCGCCCTCGCGGCCCGGCTCGGCCGGCCGGACGGTTTCGAAGCCGATCCGGCGGCGGTCTTCGCCGAGCTGCGCCGCGCCAGCGCGGGCGGCCCGGCCGACTACTCGGGGATCACCACCGACGCGCTCGATTCCGGCGCCGCGGTCTACTGGCCGCATCCGGGTGAGCACGGCACGCCGCGGCTGTTCGCCGACCGCTTCCCCACCGCTGACGGCCGCGCCCGGTTCGCCGCGGTACGCCACCGGCCGCCCGCCGAGAGCATCGACGCGGACTTCCCGCTCCAGCTCATCACCGGCCGAGTGCTGGCGCAGTACCAAAGCGGCAGCCAGACCCGCCGGATCCACGCGCTGCGCGAGGCCGAGCCGGGCGCGTTCGTGGAGCTGCATCCCCAGCTGGCGGAGCGGCTTGGGTTCGCCGACGGGCAGGAGATCCGCGTGGTGTCCCGGCGCGGTACGGCGCGGGCCGTAGTGCGGCTCAGCGACGAGATCCGCCTGGACACGGTGTTCATGCCGTTCCACTGGCCGGGCGACCAGCGGGTCAACCTGGTCACCAACCCCGCATTGGACCCGGTGTCGCGCATGCCTGAGTTCAAGGTCTGCGCCGTGCGGCTGGAGCCGCCGCTCGCCGTGGCCGACCGACTCCACCCCTCAGCGGCATGAACGGCCGGCCCAACATGAGCGCGGCAGACACGAGCGCGCCGCAGGCGCGCGCCGCACGCTGGACCCCCCAGAGGGTCGTCATCGTGGGCGCCGGGATGGCCGGTACCCGGCTGGCCGACGAGATCGCCCAGCGGGACGTCGGCGGACGGGTCGCGGTGACCCTGCTTGGCGCGGAGCCGCACCGGCCGTACAACCGGGTGCAGCTCACGAACGTGCTCGCCGGCGCCGCCGCCGAGGAGGACATCGTGCTGCCGGTCCCGGAGGATGAGGTCGCGGTGCGGCTCGGCACCGCGGTCTTGGGCATCGACAGGGAACGCCGTCAGGTGCGCACCGCGGACGGTGGCGGCATCGGTTACGACACCCTCGTGCTGGCCACCGGGGCCGATCCGCTGATCCCACCGGTCGGCGGCGTCCGTACGGCGGACGGCGGGCTGCGCCCCGGCGTCTTCGCGTTCCGCACCTTGGCCGACTGCCGTGCGCTGGCGGCCGCCGCGGACGCCGCCCGCCGGGTCGTGGTGGTGGGCGGCGGCGTGCTCGGCCTGGAGGCCGCGCGCGGCCTGGCCGGCCGCGGCCTGGACGTCTGCGTTCTGCACATGGCGCCGTGGCTGATGGAGGCCCGGCTCGACGCCGAGGGCGGCAAGATCTTGGGGGCCGCCTACGGCGACGTGGGAATCGACGTGCGGGTGAACGCCACCGCGGTCGAGGTGAGCGGCGCCGACCGAGCGGACGGCGTGATCCTCGACAGCGGCGAGCGGATCCCGGCGGATCTCGTGGTGTTCGCGTGCGGCATCCGGCCAAGCACCGCACTTGCCGCCGACGCGGGCCTGCGCGTCGAACGCGGGATCGTGGTTGACGACGAACTGCGCACCAGCGACCCGCGGATCCACGCGATCGGCGACTGCGCCCAGCACCCCGCCATCGCGGGCGGACTGCTCGACTCCGCCTGGGAGCAGGCGAGAGTGCTGGCCGAGCGGATCACCGATCCAGAGAGCACGGCCTTGTACACCGGCTCGGCCGAGGTCACTCGGCTCAAGGCGGCCGACCTCGACCTGGTCGCCATGGGGGAGGTTAATCCCGACCCAGACACCGACGACGACGCGGCCAGCGTGGTGTTCAGCGACGCCCGCGGCCGCACGTACAAAAAGCTCGTCCTGCGCGACGAACGCCTCGTCGGCGCCATCCTGCTCGGCGACGACGAGACCAGCGGCCTGGTCACCCAGCTGTTCGACCGGGGCACCGTCGCCCCGCCCGACCCGAAGGTGCTGCTGTTCCGGGGGCTACGCCAGGGAACGGACGACAGCGGGCCGGACCTACGCGAGGATGCGACGGTCTGCCGTTGTAATGGGGTGACGCGCGAGGACATCGTCAGGGAGTTCGCCGCCGGGGCCCGCACCGTCGAGGCGCTGCGCGACCGGCTCCGCAGCGGCACCGGTTGCGGCACTTGCCGCGGTCGCGTCGCCGCCCTGATCGCCGATCTACCTGCCGATATGCCTGCCGCGTAACAGGATGTTGCCGCTGGGCTGCATTTACAGGCCACCCGGAAACGACGAAAGCCTTCTTATCTTGGCTGACAGAGGCTCAGCTACGAACGGCAACCAGGATTTGCCAGTTTCGACGAAGGAGCTAAGGTGCGTTTCCCCCAGCAAGACCTGCTGCGGCGTAACCCCGTACAGAATGCCGCGCGCCCAGATGCGTCTGCCGCTTATACCGCAGGCTCCTCGATGGTCCACGCGCCCACGACGTTCGTGGGTCGGGACGCGGAGTTCGCCGAGTTGCGCAACAAGCTGCTCGACCCGGCGTTCCGGCTGATCACGTTGACCGGACCGGTCGCCGTGGGCAAGAGCCGGTTGGTGGCGGCGCTCTTTGAAGACCTTGCCTTCGACTTCCCGCACGGCGGCCGGTTCGCCGACCTCGACGACCCGGAGTCGCCGTACAACCCGAACCATGTCGCGGACCACCCCGCCATTCATTTGGCCACCGCGCTCGGCCTGCACTCGGCCGAGCTCGTCGAGGATCCGGACAGGGCGCGGGATTTGCTGCTCGCCTATCTGCACGACCGTGATTTTCTCCTGGTCATCGACGCGGGTGAGCGGGTGCTGACCGAGCTGGCGCCCTTGGTCGCCGGCCTGGTGTCCGCCTGCCCGCGGCTGACCGTACTGGTCGCCGCCCCCGAGCCCCTCGGGGTGTACGGCGAGAGCCTGGTCCGGCTGGGCCCGCTGGCGGTGCCCGGCGACCCGCGCGACGGCTCGCCGGACAGGTCGCCCAACGGTTCTTTCGACGGCTCGATCAACGGGTCGCTCGCCGAACTCGAGCGCGTGCCGGCCGTACAGCTGTTCGTGCACCGGGCCCGCGCGGTCCGGCCGGGCTTCACGCTCACCGAGGACAACCGCGAGGCGGTCGCCACCTTGTGCCGGCGCCTGGACGGGCTGCCGCTCGCCATCGAACTGGCCGCGGCGAGCGCCAAGCTTTCCTCGCCTCAGGCCCTGCTGGCCGATCTCGACGATGACCTCGGTGTGATCTCGGGCACGAGCGCCGACACGATGTCGCGGTACACCGACATGGACACGGCGATCGAGGCGGGCCTGGGCCGGCTGAACTCGGTGGAGCGGGCCTTCCTCGACCGGCTGGCCGCCTTCGAAGGCGAGTTCGGGGCGGCGGCGGCCAAGGGCGTCGCCCGCCCGTGGACGGGCCAAGCCGCACAGCTGATCGAGTCGCTCGTCGACAAGAACCTGCTGCTGGCCAGCGACCGGCCCGACGGCGAGATCGCCTTTCGCCTGCTCGGCCTGGTGCGCCGGCAGTTGCTGACCGCGCTGCGCAAACGGGGCGAGTACGACGAGGTCATGCGCGCGCACGCCGACTACTTCCAGGCCATGGCGCGCGCCGCGCGGCAGGGCCTGACCGGCGCCGACCAGTCGTGGTGGCTCAGCCGTCTCGCCGACTGGCACGCCGACCTGCGGGCCGCGTTGCGCTTCCTCATCGACGCGGGCGACGGCACGGCGACGGCCGAGTTCGCGGCCGCGCTCCGCCTGCACTGGCACGCGGCGGGCGCGCTCCGCGAGGGCGTGGCGTGGCTCGAAGAAGGACTCGACCTCGCCGACCGGCCCGCCGACATCAGCCCCGAGGTGCACGAGGTGCTTGGCGAGTTGCTCCTCGGCCTGGGCGAGACACGGGCCGCCGAGCGCCGCCTCAACTTCGCCAGGCAGCGCTACGAAGAGTCGCGCGACGCCCGCGGGATCGCCGTTTGCCTGGGCCTGCTCGGCCGGCTCGCCTTCCATCAAGGCGACATCGCCACCGCCGAGCGGCTGCTCAAGGAAAGCACGGCCCGGCTGCTGAAGATCGGCGACGCGTCCAGGGAACACGCCATGGCGACGATCGACCTGGCGCGGGTCCGTCTGGCCGGCGGCGACAACGCCGCCGCCAGAAAGCTGGCCGAGTCCGCGCTCCAGGAGTTCACCAACGGGCGGGACGCGCGCAACGTCGCGCTCAGCCAGTACGTCCTGGCCGAGATCGCGATGGCCGACGATCGACTGGAAGAGGCCGAGCAACTCGCCAGGACCGCCATGCTCAGGCTGGACGACCTCGGCGACCGGCCGGCGTGCGGGACCGGCCTGGAAATCCTCGGCATCTTGATGACGGTCCGGCACGGCCGGATGACCGAGTCGTGGCGGCGCGCGGTGCGGAATCTGGGAGTCGGGGCGCAGCTGCGCGAGCGCAACGGCCTGGCGGTCTCGGAGGTCGAGCGAAGGCGGCTCGACGAGGTCGTCGACGAGGCGCGGGTGCGGCTGGGCGATGAGCTGTTCGATGAGGAGTGGACCGCCGCCGCGTGGCGTCCGCTGCACGAAGCCATCGCCGAGGCGCTTGCGCCGTTCCAGCCCCAGCGCCGCCGCCGGCCGGCGGGCGGCGGCCGCGACAACCCGCTGACCCATCGCGAGATGGAGGTCGCCGAACTGGTGGCCGCCGGCATGACCAACAGAGAGATCGCGCGCCGACTCGGCATCGCGGAATGGACGGCCGTCAACCATCTGCGCAAGATCATGCGCAAGCTGGCCTGCGGCTCGCGGGTGCAGGTCGCCAACTGGGTCCTCACCCTGCCGCCCCGGGCCGAGTGACGCGCTCGGCCCACCGACCAGGCTTCGACCCATGGACCCACGGACCCACGGACTCTTAGGACTTGGGTGTGTCAGTGTGCTTGCGACGGGTGATCTTGTTGCCGAGCCAGACCAGCGGATCGTAGCTGCGCCCGGCGACGCGCTCCTTCATCGGGATCAGGGCATTGTCGGTGATCTTGATGTGCTCGGGGCAGACCTCGGTGCAGCATTTGGTGATGTTGCAAAAACCGAGGCCGTGGTCGGACTGGGCGATCTTGCGCCGGTCGGCGGTGTCGGCCGGGTGCATCTCCAGTTCGGCGACGCGCATGAGGAAACGCGGCCCGGCGAAGGCCGGCATGTTCTCCTCGTGGTCGCGGACGACGTGGCAGACGTTGTTGCACAAGAAGCACTCGATGCATTTGCGGAACTCTTGGGATCGGGCGACGTCCCGCTGCATCATCCGGAACTCGCCCGGCTTGACGTCACCGGGGTCGAAGGAGGGGACCTCGCGGGCCTTCGCGTAGTTCCAGCTGACGTCGGGCACCAGATCGCGGATCACCGGGAACGTACGGATGGGGGTGACGGTCACCGTCTCGTCTTCGGCGAAGGTCGACATCCGGGTCATGCACAGCAGCCGCGGCATGCCGTTGATCTCCGCGGAACACGAGCCGCACTTGCCCGCCTTGCAGTTCCAGCGCACCGCGAGGTCGGGGGCCTGGGTGGCCTGCAACCGATGGATGATGTCCAGCACCACCTCGCCCTCGTTGACCTCTACGGTGTAGTCGCGCAGCGCGCCCGCACCGGCCTCGCCGCGCCACACCCGGAACTTCGCCTGGTAACTCACTGCCCTTGCCCTTCCTCCGGCTGCGCCTCCCGCACGCCCGAGGGCAGCTCCGCCTCGGACAGGTACTTGCGCAGTTCGTCGACCTCGAACAGGCCGATCAGATCGTCTCGCATCGGCTCGGCGATCTGCTGGACGAGCTCGACGCCTTTGTCTTCGGCCGCCAGCCTGCAGATCAGGTTGATCTCGTCGCGGGTGTGCCCGCCCCTGCTCTCCTGCCGTTCCAGCGCCGCCTTGGCGATGCACTCGGAGACCAGCAGCATGTTGCGCAGATCGAGCGCGAGATGCCAGGCCGGATGGTAGGCCCGGGCCAACCCGCCGGGCACCGCGTCGACGCTGACCGTCGCGACGCGCTCCCGCAGCTTCTCCAGCGCGGCCAGCGCCTGGACCAGCTCCTCTTCCTTGCGGATGATGCCGACCAGGTCGTTCATCGTCTGCTGCAGCTCACCGTGCAGGGTGTAGGGGTTCTCGCCGGCCTCCCGCTCGAACGGAGTCAGCGCCTCCTCGACCGCGGCAGCCACCACGTCATCGGGCACCGCGGGACGAGCGGCCAGCTCATCGACGTACCGCGCCGCGCCGCGACCGGCCCGCCGGCCGAAGACGAGCAGGTCGCTGAGCGAGTTGCCGCCCAGCCGGTTGGAGCCGTGCATGCCGCCGGCCACCTCGCCGGCGGCGAACAGACCGGGCACCA